>JBELMB010000189.1:0-9824 GCA_042088665.1 Sagittula sp. | reverse complement strand
CATTGTTCCTCGCGTTCTGGGCCGCGATCATCTCTGTTCCACTGGCGATTTTCCTCGGGCTGCTGGCCGTACGCTATCGCGACCGCTGGCCCGACAAGCTGATTTCGGGCGTGACGCTGGCCTCGATCTCCGTGCCGGAGTTCCTGATCGGCTACATCCTGATGTTCCTGCTGGGTGTGAACCTTGGGTGGTTCCCCTCTACGGCCATCGGCTACCGCCCTGACGCGGCGCTGGGGGACAAACTCTATGCGCTGGCGCTGCCCATCACGGTGCTGACGCTGGTGGTGCTGGCGCATATGATGCGCATGACCCGTGCCGCGATCCTGAACGTGATGCAATCCGCCTATATCGAGACGGCCGAACTCAAGGGGTTGTCGATGTTCACCATCATCTGGCGGCACGCTTTCCCCAATTCCATCGCGCCGATCGTGAACGTGGTGATGCTGAACCTCGCCTACCTCGTGGTGGGGGTGGTCGTGGTCGAGGTGGTCTTTGTCTACCCGGGCATGGGGCAGTATCTCGTGGATCACGTGTCAAAGCGGGATGTGCCGGTGGTGCAGGCCTGTGGGCTGATCTTTGCCGCGGTCTATATCGGCCTGAACCTCGTGGCCGACATCGTGTCGATCCTCGCCAACCCGCGTCTGAGGCACCCGAAATGAGCTCTGATGATGTCACCCGCGTCCCCTGGCCGGGCCTTGGGCGCTGCCGCACCGTGTCTCATGCCGGGCTGGTCTATGCCGTCGCAACGGATCCCCATCAAGCCGCGGACCTGACGACGCAGACCCGCAACACGCTGACCGCATTGGAAGATCTCCTGACCGATGCCGGCAGTGGCCGCGCGGGCCTGCTGCAAGCGACCGTCTACCTGACGGACATCACCGCAAAGCCCGCCATGGACGAGGTCTGGCGCGACTGGATCGGCCCGGAAACCAACTGGCCGCAACGCGCCTGCGTCGGCGTCGACCTGGCCGAAGGCGACCTGATCGAAGTGGTCGTGACGGCCCGTGTCCTGCCCGGATCAGGCCCAGATTCCGGCCCGGTTTCTGGCCCTGAGTCCGGCAAAGAGGTGACTTCGTGAAGAACATCCCCCCCATCGCCGCGGTCGGCCTCACCTTTACCCTGCTCTTCTTCTTGATGGCGCTGTTCGCGCCGCTCTTGGCGCCTTACGGTATGGCCGAAGTGGTCGGCGGTGTCTGGGAGCCCCCCTCTGGCACTCATCTGCTGGGCACTGACAACATCGGGCGCGATCTCTTGAGCCGCCTGATCTACGGCGGGCGCACGACGATCCTGATTGCCACGGCGGCAACGCTGATCAGTTTCATCACCGGGTCGGTTCTGGGCTTTCTGGCCGCTGTTGTTGGCGGTTGGGTCGACCAGGTTCTGTCGCGCTTTGTAGATCTGCTGATGTCGATCCCCTCGTTGATCTTTGCGCTGGTTGTGCTGTCGGTCACACCAGTCACCACCCTTGTGCTGATCCTTGTCATGGGGTTTCTGGACGCCACCCGCGTCTTTCGTCTCGCCCGTGCAGTCGCGGTGGACATCAACGTGATGGATTACGTCGAAGTGGCCAAACTGCGCGGCGAAGGCCGGGCATGGATCATCTTCCGCGAGATCCTGCCCAACGCCCTGTCGCCCCTGGTCGCCGAGATGGGCCTGCGCTTCATCTTCATGGTGCTGTTCGTGTCGACCCTGTCGTTCCTTGGACTGGGCGTGCAACCGCCGCAGGCAGACTGGGGTGGCATCGTGAAGGAAAACGCCGAAGGCATTGTCTACGGCATCGGTGCCGCGCTCTGGCCGGCGGTGCTGATCGCGACGCTGGCGATCTCGGTGAACCTCGTGGCTGATTGGGTCCTGAACCGCACCACCAGCCTGAAAGGGGGCCGGGGATGACCGATCCGCTGCTGAAAGTCCGCGACCTCAAGATCGGCGCGACGGTCTATCCGCCGGGGCAAAAACCGCATGACATCGAGATCGTGCACGGCGTGTCCTTTGATCTGGAAAAGGGCAAGGTGCTGGGCCTGATCGGTGAATCCGGGGCGGGCAAGTCGACCATCGGGCTGGCTTCGATGGCCTATGGTCGCGGCGGGGTCAAGATCACCGGTGGTGAGGTCTGGGTCAACGGGCGCGATATCCTGCAGACCGGGTTTGGCGATCTCAAGCGGTTGCGCGGCGGCGAAGTGACCTATGTTTCGCAATCCGCGGCGGCCTCGTTCAACCCGGCCAAGCGCATCATGGAGCAAGTGACCGAAGCGGCCATCGGGCAGGGCAAGTTTTCCCGCTCGGAGGCGCGCGTGCGGGCCGTCGCGCTGTTCACCAAACTGGGTTTGCCGGACCCTGAGACCATCGGCAACCGCTATCCGCACCAGGTGTCTGGTGGTCAGTTGCAGCGCTGCATGACGGCGCTGGCGCTCTGTCCTGAACCCGATCTGGTGGTCTTTGACGAACCGACCACCGCGCTGGACGTGACCACGCAGATCGACGTGCTCATGGCCATCAAGGAGGCGATCCGCGACACTGGCGTCGCGGCGATCTACATCACCCACGATCTGGCCGTGGTGGCGCAGGTCAGCGATGAGATCATGGTGCTGAAGATGGGCAACACGGTGGAATTCGGCTCCACCGACCAGATCATCAATACCCCGCAGGAGCCCTATACGCAGGCGCTCGTCTCTGTTCGGTCCATCGACCATCCCGAAGAGGCGCCGACGCCCGATCCCGTGCTCAAGGTCGAGGGCATCACGGCGCGCTACAAGGGGTTGGATTTTGACGTTCTGAAAGACGTGAATGTCGAGGTGCATCCGGGCCAGACGCTGGCTGTGGTGGGCGAATCCGGGTCCGGGAAATCGACATTGGCGCGGGTGATCACCGGGCTGTTGCCGCCCTCCGCCGGGCGCATCGAATTCGCCGGGCGCAGGCTCAGTCCCGACCAGCCGAGCCGCACGCGCGATGACCTGCGCGAGCTGCAGATGATCTACCAGATGGCGGATGTGGCGATGAACCCGCGCCAGACCGTGGGCACCATCATCGGCCGTCCGCTGGAGTTCTACTTTGGTCTGCGCGGCGCTGAAAAACGCAAGCGGATCAAGGAGCTGCTGGACGAGATCGAGATGGGTGACGGCTTTGTCGACCGCTACCCGGCAGAACTGTCCGGCGGGCAGAAGCAGCGGGTCTGCATTGCGCGCGCGCTGGCCGCCAAGCCAAAGATGATCATCTGCGACGAGGTGACCAGCGCATTGGACCCCTTGG
Source organism: Sagittula sp. (assembly GCA_042088665.1). Lineage (GTDB taxonomy): Bacteria > Pseudomonadota > Alphaproteobacteria > Rhodobacterales > Rhodobacteraceae > JBELMB01. The sequence goes on along the minus strand of JBELMB010000189.1, from coordinate 6,578 downwards.
TGGCAGATGGCATCCTGAAGCTGCTGCTGGATCTGCAAAAGGTCGAAAACGTGGCCTATCTGTTCATCACGCATGATCTCGCAACGGTGAAGGCGATCTCGGATTCCATCGCGGTCATGTATCGGGGCCGCGTGGTGCGGTATGGCACCAAAAGCGACGTGCTCGCGCCGCCCTTCGATGACTACACCGACCTCTTGCTGAGTTCCGTGCCGGAGATGCGGCTTGGATGGCTCGAAGAGGTCATCGCTGGCCGCAAGATGCAAAGCGCGGGCAACTGAGCCTCGGACCGGAAGGACAGGTGGCAGATCGGGACGGCGCCCCCTTGGGCCAGTCTTCCCGTATCGCCAGTCAGCCCGCAATGCCGAGCGGTGCCATGGGCTGGCCGCTGCTTGGTTTGGAACATGCGTGAGGCGGGGCGGCGCATGGGGCAGACAGGTGCTTTAGGGCAGGTCGGTGTATGGCGTTGGTCAGCGCATCGGGCTGAACCATCTTCAACGCTGAAGCAGGCGAAAAGCGGGACGGCCTGTCGAGGACCATTGCAGAGCGGCGAAAAGCGGGCTTTCTGCACCGCGTGACGGCACTGTTTTCTGCTCTGCGGCCCCCGAAAAATGAACCGCGTCAACGAAACCTTATCCGAATCCCCCAACCATAAAGGGCGGTAGGGAGAGGGATATCTCTGGGCTTCGAAGGCTTCGGCGGTGTCGTCTGATCCTTTGCGTGGCGCCGAACGTCGGGAGGCGCGCAGCGGCGCGCTTGGCCCCGCCCACACGACGCCCGAAATGCGGCCATCGGGTCCCTCATCGCCTTACCCCGGCAAAGGGGCGTTGCAGGCGCGCATTGCATCGCTGGTGCAGAGCGCGCGTCAGCCGTAAGGCCATTCTCCCGCGCCAAAAGCGGAGATGGCCGTGATGATGCGATCAAAACTGTCCCGCGCCCGGGTCACGGTCGTACGCGCCCGCAGGTACCCATGCACCAGCCCGGCCTCGTTGATCCAATGCGCCTGACCTCCCGCTGCCAGCACCGCGTCGCGATAGTCCCGACCATCGTCCGAAATGGGGTCGCATTCCGCAGAAAAGACCACGGTCGCAGGCAAGCCGCTGAAATCGCTGTCCGCCAGAGGGGCATAGCGCACGTCGTCTTTTGGTTCCGGCCCGCTCAGGCGAATGTCCTTGTAGAACACGACCTCTTCACGGCGGAGCATCGGCGCCTCGGCATGGGTCAGATAACTGCCCTTGTCCATGTCGCCCCCAAGGGCGGGATAGATCAGCACCTGCCCCCTGATCCTGTCCGTCTCGCCCCGCAGGCCATGGGCAACGGCGGCTGCCAGATTGCCACCCGCGCTGTCCCCGCAAAGCACAACAGGGCCTTCTGTCGTGGCCAGCACATGGCGCGTCGCCATCATGCAATCGTCGTACATGGCGGGATGCGTGTGCTCCGGGGCGAGGCGATAATCCACGGAAGTGACGGCAAAGCCTGTCCGGTCACAAATCTCGGCGCAGACATCGTCGTGACTGTCCAGGCCGCCGACCACAAAGCCGCCGCCATGGAAATAGACCAGATTAACGGCGGTCCCGGTTTTCACGTAGCTGCGCACCGGCACCTGCGCGACCTTGTGCGTGCGTGCGGTGACGCTGGGAGGATAGCCCTGAAAGAAGGCGCGGCACATGCGGTCATAGACGGCGCGCTGATCCGTGACGGTCATCTCTATGGTGTCGGCGGGGTAGTGGCGCGTGGTCTCCTCGATAAAGGCCCATGTCTCCGCGTCGATGATCGTCCGATAGTCCACTGGGCTCTCTCCCTGCAAGGTGCTGCCGCCTTGTTTGGCACAGGCCGGACAAGGAAGCCAAGGGCGCTGCATTCGCAAGCCGTGTGGCCGTTTTCCTGTTGACCGGGGACGGGCTTCCCACGCACAGTTGCGGCACTTGGGCAACGGGGACAATGTCGTGGTGGCAGGTCTGAAAAATCCGATGATGCGCCGTGACACGGGGTGCAACCTGGTCACCTGACCGGGGCGGTTCTTACGTCACCGCCTTTGCAGGTTTTCCACGGCTCTTATTCTGCGGTCTTTTCATGCCAGATCCAACGGGTTTTCGCCTCGCCAGCGACATTGGCGGCACGTTCACCGATACGGTCCTGATGGATCAACACGCAGACGTCGTCGCGACCGCCAAAACGCCGACCACCCCTTCTGCGCCTGCGCTTGGCGCGCTAGAGGGCACCACCCGGGTGCTGGAGGCAGCAGGCCTCGGCTGGGGGGCTGTGAGCGGCAAGATCCATGGCACCACGCTGGCCACCAACGCCTTGATCGAGCGGCGCGGCGCGCGCGTGGCCACGTTGACCACCGAAGGGTTCCGCGACATTCTCGAAATCGCCTACGAGCGGCGCTACAGCCAGTATGCGATCAACCTCGTGAAGCCGGATCTGATCGTGCCGCGCGCGCGGGCCTTCACCATTGGCGGGCGCATGGATGCCCGCGGCGCGGAGATCCGGCCGCTCTGCGAGGCGCAGGTGGCGCCATTGGCGGCAGAGTTGCGCGCCGCCGGCGTTGAGGCATTGGCCATCTGCCTGCTGCATGCCTATGCCAACCCCGCGCATGAACTGCGCCTGCGCGACCTGCTGGCCCGCGCCTGTCCCGAGATTGTCGTTTCGCTCAGCCATGAGGTCAGCCCGGAGGCGCGGGAATTCGACCGGCTGTGCACGACCATCGCGAATGCTTACATTCAGCCGCTCATGGCCAGCTATCTGACGGATTTCCGAACCCGGTTCACCGCTGCGGGCCTCGCCTGTCCGATCCTGATGATGACCGCCGGGGGTGGCATGTGCACGCTTGAGACCGCGGCGCAACTGCCGATCCGACTGGTGGAATCCGGGCCTGCCGGGGGCGCCATCCTTGCAGCCCGTATCGCGCAGGAAACCCAGGCCGCGCAGGTCCTGTCCTTTGACATGGGGGGCACCACGGCCAAGCTTTGCCTGATCGACGGGTTTCGCCCGCAGACCGCGCGCCGGTTCGAGATCTCGCGCGCAGAACGCTTTGTCAAAGGGTCGGGCATGCCGGTCCGCATCCCGGTCATCGAGATGATCGAGATCGGTGCGGGCGGCGGATCCATCGCCTCTGTTGACCGCTTGGGCCGGCTGCGCGTGGGGCCCGAAAGCGCGGGATCCGATCCGGGGCCTGCAGGGTTCGGCAAGGGCGGGACCGCGGCCACTGTGACCGATGCGGACATCGCCATGGGCCTGATCGACCCGGCCCGCTTTGCCGAAGGACGCCTGCGGATCGACGCCAAAGCCACCGCCGAAGCGCTGGAAAGGGCGCTTGGGTCCGGGCTCGGTGGGGCGATTGACGCAGGGCAGGGGGCTGGTCAAGGCCCCGACCCGGAACTGAGCGCGACCGAGGCAGGTTTTGCCATCAGCGAGATCGTTGACGAGACCATGGCCAGCGCGGGCCGCATGCATGCGGTGGAATCGGGCAAGGATCTGGACACCCGTGTGATGATCGCCTTTGGCGGCAATGGCCCCTTGCACGCCACCCGCGTCGCCCGCCGCGCGCGGGTGCGCAGCATCGTCATCCCGCGCGATCCCGGTGTGGGCTCGGCGGTGGGCTTCCTGCATGCGCCTGTCTCCTTCGAGATCATCCGCTCCCGGCATGGCACGCTGGCGGGGCTTGATCTGGAGGGGACGAATGCCTTGCTGGCGACCATGGCCGCCGAGGCGCGAGAGGTGGTGCGTGCGGGTGCGCCGACCGGTCCGCTGACAGAACGGCGCGTCGCCTTCATGCGCTATCACGGCCAAGGGCATGAGATCGACGTGGCGCTGCCCGCGCATCCGCTGCGCGCGCAGGATCTGCCCGACCTGCAGACCGCGTTCGAGCAAGCCTACGCACGACAATTCAGCCGCGTGGTGCCGGGAATGGAGATCGAGATCCTGAACTGGGGTGTCTCCGTGGCGTCGGAGGCCCCTGCCACTGCGCCAGCGGCCGGGCCGTCATCGCAGGCACCCCGCAGCGCCCAGTCCACCGCCCAGTCCACCAGCCAGTCCTCCGACCAGTCCACCCCCCAGCCGACGACCCTGCGCGAGATCATCTGCGATGTGACGGGCGCGCCGCGGCAGGCGCAGGTGTTCCTGCGCGCCGATCTGCGCCCCGGCGACAGGCTGGAGGGGCCCGCGCTCATCATCGAGCCGCAAACCACGACCCTTGTCAGCGCGGATTTCAGCGCCTCGGTCGATGGGGCGGGCAACATCTGGATGTCCCGCAAAGAGGAGGGCGCGACATGACCCTGTCTGCAACCCGGATGCAAGTCGCCTGGAACCGGCTGCTGGCCGTCGTCGAAGAGCAGGGTCAGGCCCTTGTCCGCGCCGCCTTCAGCCCGATCGTGCGGGAATGCGGTGACATCTCTGCGGGGATCTTTGACGCCGAAGGCCGGATGCTGGCGCAGGCGGTCACGGGCACGCCGGGCCACATCAACACCATGGCCGAAGCGGTCAAGACCCTGCGCGCCCGCTTTCCGGTGGCCGAGATGGCGCCGGGCGACATCTACATGACCAACGACCCATGGATCGCATCGGGGCATTTGAACGACTTTCTGCTCCTGATGCCCGTTTTCCTTGAGGGGCGGGTGATCGGCTTTACCTCCTGCACCTCGCACCTTGTGGATCTGGGCGGGCTGGGCATGGGGCCGGAAGGCTCTGACATCTATGACGAAGGGCTGCTGATCCCGCCCTGCAAGCTGGTCGCGCGCGGCGAGGTCAATGCGCTCTTGCTGGAGATCGTCAAGGCGAACTCGCGTGAGCCGATTGCCAACGAGGGCGACATCTATGCGCTGATCGCCTGCTGCGAGGCGGGCGCCCGGCGGCTGGTCGAAATGATGCAGGAGTTCGCGCTGAGCGACCTTGATGCGTTGTCGGCCTACATCATCGGGACGTCGCGCCGCGGCACGCTGGAGGCGCTGTCAGAGCTGCCAAAGGGCACCTGGCGCGCGGAGCTGCGGGTGGATGGCTATGCCGAGGACATCGTGCTGCGGGCGGCGCTGACGATTGCGGCGGATCATGTGCTGCTGGATTTTACCGGCACGGATGGCTGCACCGACAAGGGCATCAACGTGCCTCTGAACTATGCCACGGCCTACGCGGTCTTTGCGCTGCGCTGCATCATCGGGCCGGACATTCCCAACAATGCCGGCGCGCTTGAGCCGTTTCGCGTGACCGCGCCGCCGGGCTGCATTCTCAACGCGCAGCGGCCTGCGCCGGTGGCCATGCGCCATGCCCTCGGGCAGATGACGCCGGACCTTGTCTATGGCTGCCTGTCGCAGGCGTTGCCGGGGGCGGTTCCCGCCGAGGGCGCGTCATGCATGTATGACCTGCCGCTGCGCCACGTGGCGGATGCCGCCCAAAGGGGCGAGACGCCTTTTGCGCTGGAGTTGGTCTTTAACGGCGGAACCGGCGCGCGGCCGGGGCTGGACGGTCTGTCCACGACGGCCTTTCCCAGCGGTGTCTGGGGCAGTCAGGTCGAAACCACGGAGGCCGTGGCGCCCGTCATCTTCCATCGCCGCGAATTGCGCAGGGATTCAGGTGGGGCCGGCACGCAGCGCGGGGGCCTTGGCCAGCGGATCGAGATCAGCGCGACGGCCCGGCAGGATTTCATGGTGTTCCTCTCGGTCGAGCGTCTGCGCCATCCGGCCAAGGGGCGGCACGGTGGTCAGCCCGGCGCGCCCGGGCGCATCCGCATCGGAGAGAGCGGCCCGGATTTGCCGGGCAAAGGCGAACTGCGGGTGCGCGCCGGGGACTGCCTGATCTTCGAGACACCGGGCGGCGGTGGTTTTGGCCCGCCAGAAGCACGCGACAGGACCGCTCTTGCGCAGGATCTGGACGCAGGGCTGATCAGCCCCGAGGCCGCGCGCAGGGATTACGGAGGCGGATCATGACCCGCCCGTTGCCGCATATCGCGGGCATGCAGGCCTATGCGCTTGCCCAGATAACCCCGCCACCGGGCAAACCGCTTGTGTCGCTGTCCCAGAACGAAAGCCTGCGCCCGCCCAGCCCCAAGGCGATGGCGGCCGCGGCGCAGGCCCTTTCGCAAGGTGCGCTCTACCCGGATCCCGACTGGACGGAGCTGCGGCATGCGCTGGCCACGCGACACCGGATCCCGGCGGATGGGATCATCTGTGGCAGCGGCTCGCTCGACCTGATCGGCGCGCTGGCACGGGTCTTTGCCGGACCGGGACGCGCAGTTCTGGCGCCGGAGCATGCCTATCCCTTCTTCCGCACGGCGGCCTGCCTCGCCGATGCGCGGTTCGACACCGCCGCAGAAGAGGCCTGCACCGTCAGCGTTGATGCGCTTCTGGCGGCGGTGCGGCCCGATACGGCGCTTGTCTTTGTGGCCAACCCGGGCAATCCGACCGGCACGCGCCTGCCTCGCTCAGAGTTGATGCGCCTGCGCAAAGGTCTGCCCGGCGATGTGATCCTTGTCGTCGACGAGGCCTACGGCGAGTTCGCGGATCATTTCGATGGCACACCCCGTGGGCCGTCCGATGGCACACCCCGTGGGCCGTCCGATGGCACACCCCGTGGGCCGTCTGATGGGC
>JBELMB010000188.1:0-9861 GCA_042088665.1 Sagittula sp. | reverse complement strand
TTGGTGCGGGTAGCGGTCCTGGATATGCGGCTCAAGCCCGACCGAGCGCATCAAATCGATCACCTTGTCGTCGCGCTCTTCCAGAGCGCCGATCTCATGGGTGTCCAGAACCTCGCGCATCTGACGCCCGATGGTCAGCCGTGGGTTCAAAGCGCCAAAGGGGTTCTGAAAGATCATCTGCATGTCGCGGCGGCGTTCGCGCCAGGCTGGATCCCTCGGATCAGCGGTGAGCGGCGCGCCGTCGAACAGGATCTCGCCTTCGGTGGGCGGCAAGAGACCCAACACCAGTTTACCGACAGTCGATTTACCGCAGCCAGACTCACCGACCAACCCAAGGGTTTGCCCTGGTGCGATGCTAAAGCTGACGTCTTGCACGGCCCCCAGGTCGCGCTTGCCGCCCAGGATCGCGGCAGGATTGCGCACCTGAAAGACGCGCTTCACCTGCTTGAATTCGACGAGAGCATTCATTGGTCTGTGCCTACGGGATGATGACAGGCAAAGCGCCGGTCAGAATATTGCGTTGTCTGGGGCTTTTCTCGATTGCACAGGTCGCTGGCCCGTGGGCAGCGCGGGGCAAAGCGGCACCCAGGCGGGTATTGCTCGGGCGCTGGAACCGTGCCTTTGATCATCGGCAAGCGCGCGCCCCGTGTGCTACGGCTCGGCAGCGACCCCAAAAGCCCCATCGTGTAAGGGTGCTTGGGATCGGCAAAGATCTCGGCCACGGGCGCCGTTTCCACAACCCGGCCCGCATACATCACGGCAACCTCGTCCGCGACTTCGGCCACCACGCCCAGATCATGGGTGATCAGCACAACCGCGGTACCTGTGTCCTCGGCCAATTGCCGCAAAAGCCGCAGGATCTGCGCCTGGATCGTTACGTCAAGCGCCGTGGTCGGCTCATCCGCAATCAAGAGCTTGGGTTTGCAGGCCAAGGCCATGGCGATCATCACGCGCTGGCACATCCCGCCAGACAGCTGATGCGGAAACGCCCGTGCGCGCATCTTGGGCTCAGGAATGCCGACAGAGGCCAGAAGCTCGACGGCCTTGCCCTCGGCTGCCTTGAGGCTGAGGTTTTCGTGGATCACCAAAGCCTCGGCGATCTGCCAGCCCACGCGTTTGACCGGGTTGAGCGAGCTCATAGGGTCCTGAAAGATCATCGCGATCTCGTCGCCGCGCAGGGCCTGCATCTCGTCCTGGCCAAGCGTCATCAAGTCGCGGCCTTCGAACAGCACCTCGCCGCTGAGAATGCGCCCCCGCTCGGCCAAGAGCTTGAGCACGGACAGGCAGGTCACCGACTTGCCGGACCCGCTTTCCCCAACAAGACCGAGTGTGCCGCCTTCGGGCACCGAGAGAGAGACACCATCCACGGCGACGATGATCTTTTCTCCGTCGGCGGTTTCAAAACCCACGCGCAGGTCGCGGACCTCTAGAAGTGACTGGGCCTGAGGGGAACGCGGCGCATCCGTAGGGCCCACCTGAGGTTTTCTAAAGGTTGGTTCGGCTAAGGTCATCTGAGGCTCGGGTCCAGGTGATCCCGCAGCCAGTCGCCAAGGATCGAGATTGACAGGGTGATGAAGAAGATCGTCAGCCCAGGAACAACGGCGATCCAAGGCGCTTGCAGCAGGTAGTCGCGGCCATAGCCCAGCATCTGCCCCAGCGAGGTCATCGGCGGCTGCACGCCAAGGCCCAGGAACGACAGCGAGGTCTCTAAAAGGATCGTGCCCGGCAGGTTGATCGTGAACTGGATCATCAACGCCGGCAGAATGTTGGGCAGGAGGTGGCGGGCATAGACTTTCCATGTGGGCACACCCAACGCCTTCACCGCCTCGATGTAGGTATTGGACGAGCCCGCGAGCGTCATGCCGCGCGACAGACGTGCATAGCGTTCCCACCCGTCGATGCCCACAACGATCACCAGGACGATGAACGAGCCGGAAAAGAAGGCCAGCACGGCCAGGGCAAAGATCAGGAACGGCAGCGAAGACTGGGCATCGACGAGCATCATGATGACGTCGTCGACCCAGCCCCTGAAATGCGCCGCAACGATCCCCAGGAACGATCCCAGCACCGCGCCGATCCCCGTTCCGACCAGCGCGATCACCACCGAGATCTTGGTGCCATAGATCACGCGGCTGAGCACGTCGCGGCCCAGATCATCTGACCCCAGAATATAGCGCCAATCCCCGCCCATGAAGACCGGCGGATTGCGGATCTCAAACAGGTCCTGCGCTGCGTGATCATAGGGCTGCAGCAGTGGCGCAAAGATCGCGACCAACACCACAAGAGCCAAATACATGCCCGCAAATATCACGATCCAGGGCCGATCCAGACCGACGCGCTTGACGAAGCTTGGCGGTTTGATGATGACGGCGTCGCTTGTCGAGACCCCGTCGCTCGGTTCGGTGACAGCCATCTCAGGCACTCCCTGTCAGACGCACCCGCGGGTCAAGCACAGCGTAGAGCATGTCGACCAGCAGATTGATGAGGATGATGGACGCGGCGATCAGCAGGATGATGGTCTGTACAACCGCGTAGTCCCGCGCGTTCACGGCCTGGTAAAAGAGCCGCCCCATGCCGGGCCAGGCGAAAACCGTTTCGATGACCACGGTTCCGGCGATCATCAGACCGAACTGAAATCCCAGGACCGTCACCGTGGGGATCGCCGCGTTCGGGAGAGCATGCCAGCGGATCCGCCGCGGCCAGGACGACCCTTTGGCGCGGGCGGTCCGCATGTAGGACTGCCGCAGAACTTCGAGCACCGAAGAGCGCGTGAACCGCGCGATTTGCGAGGCCGCCGCCAGCCCCAGTGTCACGGCAGGCATGATCATATGCTGCCACGTGTCGGACCCCGAGGGCGGCAGCCACCGCAACTGCAGCGAAAAGATGATGATCAGCAGCAGGCCAAAGAAGAAGTTCGGCATCGAGTACCCAAAGACCGCCACGGCCATGGTCGCCCGGTCGATGAAGGTGTTGCGGTTGAGCGCGGCAACCACGCCCAGCGTGACACCGATGATCGCGCCGCCCGCGTAGGCAACCAAGCCGAGTTGAAGCGTTTTCGGAACCCGCTCCAGCACAAGGTCAAGCGCCGGTCGGAAGTCAAAAAAGCTGACCCCGAAGTCTCCCTGCAAGAGCGAGCCTATGTAGGTGAAGTACTGCTCCCACAGCGGGCGATCGATGCCCCAGCGCTCGCGGTAAATGTCGATGATGTATTGCGGCGTGTCATCAGGCAGTAGGACATACGTCGGGTCCCCTGACGCCCTGAGAATGACAAACACAAATGTCACGACGATCCAAAGCGTCGCAATAGCGCGCAGTAATTTCAATGAAATGAAACCGACCATGATTCCTCCAACGACTGACTGGTGGATGACAGGCCAGCATGACAGTTTCATGTATTAAGAATCAATTCCCCCTAGGTCACATCGATTCCATTTTCTCGCGATGACTATCTGTGCAGAGTGCGCAAAATTCAACTTCAAAAAAGCTTCACGCCAAATTAAGTATTGGGTGAGCCTTATGAATAAAGTATGAAAATCAATAATTTAACAATCTTTAGGGCATCTCTCAGGCCAAGAAACTGATTCTCCCCTTGCGCGCCCGGCATTCGCTGGGAAAAAGAACAAACTCAGCTTCTTCGAAGAAACGTCACACCAAGATACCCACTTGGCGCGAGAGTGGTTAAATCCACGCCAATAAGCGCCTTTATTTATTTTCCACAAAGAACTGTCACCAGAATGAATCAAATAGGTGCTCCCCTTAATTGAACAAAACAACGTTCATGACATGGAGAGACTTATGCGCAAATCGCTGACCGTCAGCCTTTTGGCTGGCGCAACCTTTCTGTCGTCCTTCGCCACCTTCGCGCAGGCCGACGACCGCCCCGAACTGACCATTGCCATGGCCGCCATGCAGCGCCTGCACCCGGCCGTGGCGGAATCGAACTTTGACAGCCGCGTCATCAAATCCGTCATGGACGGGCTTTTGAATCGCGACTGGCTGAACGGTCCCAACGGGAATGACGGCACCGAGATTGTGCCCGGCATCTTCACCGCTTGGGAGCAGATCGACGAACTGACGTGGGAATTCAAAGTGCGTCAGGGCGTGAAGTTTCACCATGGCCGCGAGATGACCGCCGAAGATGCAGCCTTCACCATCAGCCAAGAGCGCTTTGAGATCCGCCCCCACAATCTGGCCTCGTCGCTGGAAAAGGTCACGGTGATCGATGATGAGACCATCCAGGTCAAAACGAAGTATCCTGACCCGGTTCTGCTGCACCGTCTGGCGCATGTGATCGGCCACGTGGTTCCGGCGGAACTCTACCGCGAGCGCGGCTACGAAGGCTTTGGCGCCGCCCCGGTGGGCACCGGTCCCTACTACTGGGCCGAAAGCGTTGCCGACGACTATATCGTGCTGAAGGCGTTTGACGAGTATTGGGGCGGCAAGCCGCCATTTTCGCAGATCACCTTCAAGTCTGTGCCCGAAACCTCGGCCCGGATCGCGGGCCTGATCACCGGTGAATACGACATCATCACCTCGATCCCGCCGGATCAGGCCGAACTGATCGACCGCGAGGGCGATTATGAGACCCGCTCCATCGAAGTCGAAAACATGCACCACCTGACCTTCATGACCGGCTGCGGCGAAGAAGGTGTGGGCTGTGACCGCGGCGATGGCCGCGAGGCCGCCGTTCGCAACCCGCTGGTGCGCAAGGCGATGATCATGGCCGTCGACCGCCAGAAGATCGCGGACCGTCTGTGGAACGGTCTGGCCAAGGTGCCCGCAGGACCCAACTGGGAAATGTATGGCGACCTGTTCGACGCCGACCGTGCGCCTATTGGCTTTGACCCCGAAGGTGCCAAGGCACTTTTGGAAGAAGCCGGTTACGACGGCCAGGAAATCGTGATCGCTGTGACGGCCGGGTACTATGTGAACGGCGACCGCGCAGTGCAGGTCATGATGCAGATGTGGGAGGCCGTGGGCCTGAATGTCCGTCTGCAGTTTGTCGAGAACTGGGGCCAGCAGCGTCCTTATGGCTGGCAGGACATCTGGATCAACTCGTCCAACATCCGGATCCCGGACCCGCTGTCGCCTTGGTGGTGGCGTTTCGCCGAGCCATCCGCCTCCTACCTCGCCCGCAACGTGCAGGAGCCGACCGAGGAATATCTCCGGGTCGGTAACATTCTGGAACGCACATTGGACTCTGAGATGCGCATCCAGTCGTTCCACGAAGGTCTGGACGAGTGGCAGGAACAAAACCCGGCCCTGATCATGTACCGCCCGATCGAGATCTACGGCGTGCGCAAGGACCTGCAGTGGACGCCCTACAGCTTCTACTGGATGGATTTCCGCGACTACAACGTCTCGTTCGAAGGCCAATAACACAGTAGACGGCGCGCCCCTCAGGGCGCGCCGATTTCGGTTCGTCACCGATTGAAAGAACCGCTCGTGTGCTCTGGGCGCGCGCGAGCGCTGGAGTGCCGGCGCCCCCCGGGTCCTGACGCTTGGGCTTGGCAAGCGCAGGGCCCAATTCCGCTCCCCGGTTTCTGCCGGGACCCCGACAAACAAGAGGCTCAACAAGATGAAACGTGTGACCGCTGCGCTGCTGGGCGCAACCCTTTTGACCTCGGCGCCGGTGTTCGCCGACAGCCACGACGATCGCCCTGAACTGGTGATCGGTATGAACCTGATCCAGCGCGCCCACCCGGCGGTGGCTGAATCAAACTATGACAGCCGCGTGATCAAATCCGTGATGGACGGCCTTCTGAACCGCGACTGGGCCAATGGCCCGAACCGCAACGGCACCGAAATCGTGCCGGGCCTGTTCACCGAATGGACGCAGATCGACGATCTGACCTGGGAATTCAAGATGCGCGAAGGCGTTGTCTTCCACAATGGCAACCCGATGACCATCGAAGACGTGCATTTCACGCTCTCGGCTGAACGCCTGTGGGGCCCCGAGGCGCTGCGTCCGCACGCCATGGCGGGCTCTTTCGCGTCGGTCGACATCGTCGATGATGTGACACTGCGCATCACCACTAAGGCGCCCGACCCGGTGCTGCTTCAGCGCCTGGCTCATGTGATCGGCCATGTGGTGCCAGCGGATGTCTACCGCGAGCTTGGCCCCGAGGGGTTTGCCGCCGCCCCTATCGGCACTGGCCCCTACAAGTGGGACAAGTACGAGCAGGGCAATGAGCTGGTCCTGGTGGCCAACGATGACTATTGGGGCTCCAAACCGCCCTTCAGCCGCATCGTGTTCAAGGCCGTGCCCGAGAACTCCTCGCGCATCGCTGGGCTTGTGACGGGGCAGTACGATATCATCACCTCGGTGCCCCCCGATCAGGCCGAGCTGATCGACCGCGAAGACGGCTATCGCACCGCCGCCTTCGAGGTGGAGAACATGCATATCCTCACCTTTATCTCCGGCTGCGGCGAGCGGACCGAAGAAGAATGCGCCGCCAAGCCCTCGGCGCTGGAAGACAAGCGCCTGCGCCAAGCCATGGTCCATGCAGTGGACCGTGAGAAGATCGCGGACCGTTTGTGGAACGGCATGGCCAAGGTGCCTGCAGGCCCAAATTTCCCTTTCTACGGTGACCTCTTCGAGGCCGACCGCACACCCTTGGCCTATGACGTGGACAAGGCCAAATCGCTGATGGCCGAGGCGGGCTATGACGGCGAAGAGATCGTTGTGGCGGTTGTCGCGGGCTATTACGTCAACGGCGACCGCGCGTTGCAGGTGATGCATCAGATGTGGGAGGCTGCGGGCCTGAATGTGTCGCTGCTTTTCAAGGAAAACTGGTCCCAGCAGCGTCCCTATGGCGAGACCCAAGACGCGTTTTTGGTCTCGGCCAACCTGCGTGTGCCGGATCCGCTCTCGCCGTGGTGGTGGAACTATGGGCCAGACACCAGCTTCTACCAGACCAACGGCATCCTGAAGCTCTCCGATGACTATCGCGAGGTCGGCGAGGCGATCTCGTCAACGCTTGATGTCGAAGTCCGCAAGGAGCTTTGGACCCGCGCCCTGGACATCTGGCAGGACGAGCTGCCCGGCATGATCTTCTACCGCCCCATCGAGATCCTGGGCACGCGCGATTGTCTCGGCTGGGAGCCCTACAGCTTCTACTGGATGGACTTCCGCGCCGAGAACGTGACCGCCACCTGCAACAATTAATCGAGACGGAGCGCGCCAGACCGACGCGCTCCCAACCCACCAGGGAGACATCAATGAAACGCTTTGCACTGACCCTTGCTGCGGCACTGATGGCCACAACCGCGCTCGCCGACGGCCACGACCCGCGCCCCGAACTGACCATTGCGATGCCCGCGCTGCAACGCTCGCACGCGGCGGTGTGCGAGGCGAACTTCTGCAGCCGTCTCGGCAAGTCCTTGTTTGACGGCCTCTTGAACCGCGACTGGTTGGGTGGCCCGGGCGGCAATGATGGCACCGAGATCGTTGCCGGCATCTTCACCGAATGGACCCAGATCGACGATCTGACCTGGGAATTCAAAATGCGCCAGGGTGTGAAGTTTCACCACGGCCCCGAGGTCACCGCAGAAGACGTGGCCTTCACCATCTCGGCCGAGCGTCTTTGGGGCGAAAACCCCATGCGCCCGCACTCTCTGGCCGCATCACTGGCCGAGGTCACCGTTGTTGACGCCGAGACCATCAAAGTGGTCACCAAATACCCCGATCCGGTGTTGCTGCACCGTCTGGCGCACACCATCGGCCACGTTGTTCCGGCTGAACTCTACCGGGAACGCGGCTATGAAGGCTTTGGCGCGGCGCCCGTGGGCACGGGTCCTTACTACTGGGCCGACAGCGCCGCCGACGATTACATCGTGCTGGAAGCGTTCGATGAGTATTGGGGCGGCAAACCGCCGTTCTCGAAAATCACCTTCCGCGCGGTGCCCGAAACCTCGGCCCGGATCGCAGGTCTGGTGACCGGCGAGTACGACATCATCACCTCGATCCCACCGGATCAGGCGGAGCTGGTCGACCGCGAAGACGACTATGAGACCCGCTCGATCGAAGTCGAGAACATGCACCAGCTGACCTTCATCGTGGGCTGCGGCGAAGAGAACCAGGCTTGCGACCGTGTCTCGCCTGTGCATGACCCGCTGATCCGCAAGGCGATGATCGTGTCGGTGGACCGCGAGCAAATCGCCGACCGTCTGTGGAACGGCCTCGCCAAGGTGCCGGCTGGCCCCAACTGGCCGATGTATGGCGATCTTTTTGACGCCGACCGGGAGCCTTTGGGCTTTGACCCCCAAGAGGCCAGACAGCTGCTGGAAGAGGCCGGATACGACGGCGAAGAGATCAAGGTCGTTGTCACCGCAGGCTACTATGTCAACGGCGACCGCGCTTTGCAGGTCATGCTGCGCATGTGGGAAGAGGTGGGCCTGAACGTCAGCCTGCAATTCGTGGAGAACTGGAGCCAGCAGATCCCGTTCGGCTGGCAAGACGCGTTCCTGAATTCGTCCAACATTCGTATCCCCGATCCGCTGTCGCCCTTCTGGTGGCGCTTTGGCGAGAAATCCGCCAGCTACGCGGTCCGCGACATCATCGCGCCGACCGAGGAATACCTCCGCACTGGCGAGATCCTTGAACGCACCCTGGACAAGGACGCCCGCATCAAGGCCTTCCACGAAGGTCTGGACGAGTGGCAGGAGCAGAACCCAGCCCTGATCATGTACCGCCCGATCGAGATCTACGGCGTGCGCAAGGACCTGCAGTGGACGCCTTACAGCTTCTTCTGGATGGATTTCCGCGACTACAACATCTCTTTCACTGAAAACTGACGCTAAGGGGTGGCCTTCGGGCCACCCTGTTTCTTTGACAGCCTAGGACTTCCCAATGACCGACTTTCGCCTTGTGATGCTGTCTGACACCCATGTCAGCGGCACCCATCCTTTCTTTTACCACAACTTCGACGTGGCGCTTGAGGCGGCCAATGCGCTGAACCCGGATGTGGCCATCGTCACCGGCGATCTGTCGCTGAACGGCCCGCATGCGCCCGCCGATCTGGATTTTGCCGCGGCGCAGATGAAGCGTTTCACCGCGCCCGCGACCCGTGTAGTGCCGGGCAATCACGACGTGGGCTATTCGCCTGCCGCAGCGAACGCCGAGCAGCAGATGACGCCCGAGCGTCGTCAGGAATACCTGACCCGGGTGGGCGCGGATTTCTGGCAGTTCGATCATGGCGACTGGCGCTTTATCGGCCTGAACCCGTTCCTGTTTGAAAGCGGTTATGAGGCCGAAGCCGAGCAGCGCGCCATGGTGGTCGACGCCTTGACGCATGATGGCCCCATCGGCGTTTTCACCCATGTGCCGTTCTTCGCGCATCATCCAGAGGAGGACGACGCCACGACCTCTGCCACCGTCACACCAGAACCGCGCGCCGACTATCTGGGGCTTTTCAAGCAGGCAAACGTTCAGTTCATCGCCTCTGGCCACCTGCACCGCGACAAGCGCATGATCTTTCACGGCATCGCCCATATCTGGGCGCCGGGCACTGCGTTCCTGTCCAGCGGCGGCGCATGGGGCGGCGCGCCTTGGGTCGGTTTCCTGGAGTTCACCTTCAGCGGCGACACCTATTCGGTGCAGACCCACGAGCCCGACGACATGCTCAATATCGACTTGCGCAACTGGGCACGGGGCGAAGGCCACCGCTATTTCCGCATCGCTGCCGAACCCTTCCGCACGCCTGATGCCTGAGAAACCCTCCGCAGGGTCTGGCTGGAGGATCAGTGCCTCCACCATGGTTTTTGTGGGCCTCGCGCTGGCCTCTGGTCTGTTGTGTTTGTGGCTCGGTGGATGGGACGGGGTGCGCCGCGCTTTGGGGCAGGCCGGTGGGCTTTTGCTGA
>JBELMB010000187.1:0-9931 GCA_042088665.1 Sagittula sp. | reverse complement strand
GCACCTGTTCCCGGGATATCACGCCGCGCACCCGACCGGATCCCTGATGTTTTGTGGGCAGGCAACGGCCCATCACCTGCCGATGTGCAAAATCTCTTTCCATGCGGGCCGGAATGGCACAGGCTTCCACAAAGCGACACACAACCGATGGGGAGACCAATGCCAAAGCGATCCATGATTCCATCCCTGCTGCTCAGCAGCATGCTGACCACGGCCGCGCTCGCGGCGGATGTGCCAGAGGGCACTGTTCTGGCGGACACCCAGACCTTTACCTACCGGGTGCTGGACGAGTTTTCCTCTTTTGACCCGCAGGTTGTCGAAGACGTGAATGGCTCCGAGGTGGTGCGTGATCTCTTTGAGGGGCTCTACAATCAGGACGCCAGCGGCGCGATCGTGCCCGGTGTCGCGCTGAGCCACACGGTCAGCGACGACAACATGACCTACACCTTTACGTTGCGCGACACTGCAAAGTGGTCCGACGGCAAACCGGTGACCGCCGGGGATTTTGTCTATGGCTGGCAGCGCGCCGTGGACCCGGAACTGGCCTCGCCCTACGCGTGGTACATGGAGTTGATGTCGATCCAGAACGGCGCTGCCATCATCGCCGGAGAGATGCCGCCCAGCGCGCTTGGCGTCGCGGCCCCGGATGACACGACGCTGGTGGTGCAACTCAGCCAGCCCCTGCCCTATTTTGCCAAGATGGTCAGCCACGCGACCACCTTCCCGGCACCAAAATGGGCAATCGAGGCGCATGGCCGCGCATGGACGCGGCCGGGCAACATGGTCTCCAATGGCGCCTTCGTGCTGACAGAGCACGTGCCCAAGGAACGCTCTGCCCGGGCGCGCAACGTGATGTATTGGGACAACGACAGCACCGTTCTGGACGAAGTGGTGACGCTGGTGATCGGCGACGATGGGCAGGCGCTGACCCGCTGGCGCGCCGGAGAGGTCGACAAGACAGAGATCCCCGCGGGCCAGTATCCCACCCTGAAGGAAGAGTTCCCCGAAGAAGCCTATGCCCTGCCGCGCCTGTGCAACTACTACATGACCTTCAACCTCGACAGTGGGCCGGAGGCGTTTCAGGATGTGCGTGTGCGACAGGCGCTGGCCTATGCGCTTGACCGCAACGTGATCACGGATGCCGTGCTGCAAGGCGGCCAGTTTCCGGCCTATACCTTCACCCCCGGGGCCACCGATGATTTCGACGTGCCGGATGTGGCCTATGGCACCATGACCCAGTCCGAGCGGGACGAAAAGGCACGCGCCTTGCTGGCAGAAGCCGGGTATGGCCCCGACGGCGACGACCTGTCGTTCACCTATCTCTACAACACGTCAGAGGCGCACCAGCAAATCGGCATCGTCGCCAGCCAGATGTGGAAACAGAAGCTGGGCATCGAAGTGACGCTGGAAAACAAGGAATGGAAGGTCTTTCTGGAAACCCGCGGCAACCAGGGGTTCGAGCTGGCCCGGGGCGCGTGGTGCGGGGACTACAACGAGGCCTCCACCTTCCTCGATCTGCTGACCTCGCCCTCGGGCTACAACGACGGCAAATATTCCAACGCGACGGTCGATGCCCTGATGACGCAGGCAAAGTCATCGCAAGAGGCCGGGCCGTTGTATGAGCAGGTGGAACAGATCCTCGCGGAGGAGATGCCGGTGATCCCGATCTACCACTATGCGACCAACATGATGCTGAATGACGCCATTCAGGGCTGGCCCGTCGGCAATGTCGAACAGACCTGGTATTCCAAGAACCTCTACAAGGTCGCGGAGTGAGACGCGCCTGGCCCGCTTGCCCTTCTCGGGGCGGGTGGGCCGTCTGGCCCGCGGGGGGGCGATGTCGCAGGTGGGAAGCCGGGGCTTTGATCCCAGCGCGCCTTCACCGGTCCGCCCATGGATGACTGCGCATGGATTGCCAAGCCGTGGAAGACCGGGCAGTGGAAGACCGGCCAGAAGAAGATCCGGGAAGACACAAGGGGCCGTAACTTGAAACCTGTTGACGCTGCGCACCTGTCTTGCCAGCGCTGTTGCCTGCGCTCTCCGAACGAAAAGGCCCGCGCCTGATGTTCAACTACACTCTGCGTCGGCTTTTGATGATCCTGCCGACCTTGCTGATCCTGATCATCTTTGCCTTCTACCTGATGCGCCTCGCCCCGGGTGGCCCGTTCACTTCGGAAAAGCCGCTGCCCCCCGCGGTCATGGCCAATGTCCTTGAACGCTATGGCATGGATCAGCCGCTGTATGTGCAGCTTTGGACCTACATCAAGAACATCGTCTTTCATTTCGATTTCGGACCCAGCTTTGCCCAAAAAGACCGCACGGTGAACGAAGTCATCGTGCAGGGATTTCCCGTCACGCTCACCTATGGCTTTTGGTCGGCGGTCTTTGTGCTGGTCTGCGGCATCCCGCTGGGCATCGTTGCTGCCCTCAGACACAACAGCCTCTGGGACTACCTGATGACCGGGCTGGCGATCTTCAGCCAGATCTTTCCCAATTTCGTGCTGGCCCCGATCCTCGTTCTGCTCTTCACCCTGTCATGGGGGCTTTTGCCCGGTGGCGGCTGGAACGGGGGGCAATGGCAATACATCATCATGCCCGCCATCGCACTTGGCACCTCTTACATGGCGGGGGTCGCCCGGTTGACCCGCGGCTCGCTGCTGGAAACGCTCAACGCGCCGTACATTCTCACCGCGCGGGCCAAGGGCCTGCCAGAGCGGGTGATCCTCTGGCGACATGCGCTGAAACCCGCGCTCTTGCCGGTGATCACCTACATGGGACCGGTCTTTGTCTACATGATCACGGGATCCGTCTTCATCGACGTGTTCTTTTCCACCGGCGGCATCGGACAGGACTTTATCGACGGGGCCTACAGCCGGGACTATTCCATGCTTCTGGGCCTTGCCATCCTGTACAGCCTGCTCACCTTTGCGCTGAACCTGATGCTTGATCTGGCCTACGCCTGGATCGACCCCAAAGTCCGGAGCCAGCTGTGACCTCTGCGCGCAAGCACCTGCAAACCCGGGCCTTTGCCGAGGCCGCCGCCGAAGAGATGGTGACCAGCCGGTCGTTCTGGGCCGATGCGCGGCTGCGGTTCGGACGCAACCGTCTGGCGGTCTTTTCGGTTTTCCTGCTGCTGACGCTGGTGCTGTTTGCGGTCTTTGGCCATGCCTTTGCGCAATGGAGCTACGAGGAAATCGACTGGACCTTGCTCGGCAAGGTCAAGACCGAAGGCGGGCCGAATTGGGAAAACGGCCACTACTTCGGCGTCGACGATCTGGGCCGCGATCTCTTTGCCCGCGTGGTTCAGGGGTCGCGCACCTCGCTTATGGTCGGTTTTGCCGCCGGGCCGCTTGCGGTCCTTCTTGGTGCCAGCATCGGCGCCATGGCGGGCTATTTCGGGGGCCGGTTCGACCAGTTCGTCATGGGGCTTTACACGATCTGGATCTCCATCCCCTACATCATCTTCTTCGTGGTCTGGCAGGCGTTCTTTGGCCGTTCGCTCGCCCAGATGATCGTCGTCATTGTCATTGTGAACTGGACCGCCGGCCTGCTGATCGTGCGCGGTCAGGTCATGTTGCTCAAGAACCGCGAATTCGTCGATGCGGCGCGGATGCTGGGGATGAGCGACCTTGCCATCCTGATGAGACATCTCGCCCCGAACATCCTTTGGGTCATCGTGATCTACACCTCGATGGTCATCCCGGAGGTCATCATGGCCGAAAGCCTCGTCTCTTTTCTGGGTGTCGGCATTCAGGAACCCAACACGTCCTGGGGCGCGCTGATCTCAGAAGGGGCCAAGACCATGACCTTTGGCACGCTCTGGCAACTGGCCTTTCCGGCGGCCTTCTTTGTAACGGCGCAGGTGGCGCTTTACTATATCGGGGACGGGCTGCGCGATGCGCTCGATCCAAAGGACCGGCGATGACCGCGCCCGGGCCCAAATCCGCCCCCCTGCTTGAGGTCGAGGGCCTCAGAGTCCGGTTTCGCACCGGCGACGGCATGGTGCATGCGGTCAACGACGTCAGCTTTACCGTGCACGAGGGGCAAAAACGCGCGCTGGTCGGGGAAAGCGGCTCCGGCAAGAGCCAGATCGCCCTGTCGATCATGGGCCTGCTGGCCCGCAACGCCGAGACGGAGGGCCAGATCCGCTTTGACGGGCGCAACCTGCTGTCGCTGAAGACAGCCCAGATCAACGCCCTGCGCGCGCGCCAGATCGCGCTGATCTTTCAGGACCCGATGAGCGCGCTCAACCCATACATGACCATCGAGCGGCAACTCACCGAAGTGGTCGAGCATCACGAAGGCCTTGGCCGCGCGGAGGCCCGCAAACGTGCCCTCGCCGTGCTGGACGCGGTGCAGATCCCCGACGCCCGGAACCGGATCAAGGCCCATCCGCATGAGTTCTCCGGCGGGATGCGCCAGCGCATCGTGATTGCCATGGCGCTGATCTGCCGCCCGCGGCTGATCCTTGCGGATGAGCCGACCACGGCGCTGGATGTCACCGTACAGGCGCAGATCATGGCGCTGCTGGATGAGATCCAGCGCGACATGGGCACGGCCATCCTGCTCATCACCCATGACCTTGGCGTGGTGGCGGGCTTTTGCGAAGAGACGCTGGTGCTGTATGGCGGGCGCGTCATGGAATCCGCGCCGACGCTGCAGCTTTTTGATGCGCCGGGCCATCCCTACACGCGCGGTCTGTTACGTGCGGTCCCGCGCATCACCGATGACGCACCCCTGCGGGCCATCCCGGGCAGCCCGCCGAACCTGACGCAAGCGCCCCGCGCCTGCCCGTTTGCACCGCGCTGTCCCGACGTGATCGCGCGCTGCCGCGAGACGCTGCCGCCGCTGGACCACGGTCGCGCCTGCCTGCGCGCGCTGGAGGAGCTGACATGACCGCCCCGCTGCTGGAGGTACAGGGCCTCGGCGTCACGTTCCCGGTGCGGCAGGGCGCCCGGTTCCCGTGGTCCCCGCCCCGCCTGCTGCGCGCGGTCAACGGGGTGAGCTTTGCGCTGCATGCGGGGCAGACGCTTGGGATCGTGGGGGAGTCCGGCTGCGGAAAATCTTCGCTGATCCGCGCGATTGCCGGGTTGGAGCCGCTGTCGGACGGCACGGTCACTCTGGACGGGGCGCTGGTCGACTACCGCTCCCGGCGCGACTTGCAACGGTTGCGGCAACAGATGCAGATGATCTTTCAGGATCCCATGGCAGCGCTGAACCCACGCATGACCGTCCGCGAGATCGTGCGCGAACCGCTCAGCTATTTTCGCCCCGATCTGGGACCAGCCGAACGGCTGAACGCTGTGAAGGACATTCTGGATCGCGTTGGAATCGCCAGCCGCAATATGAACCGCTTTGCGCATGAGTTTTCCGGGGGTCAGTGCCAGCGCATCGGGATCGCCCGCGCTCTGGTGGCGCGCCCAAGGGTTCTGCTTTGTGACGAGCCGGTCTCTGCGCTGGATGTCTCGATCCAGGCGCAGGTGATCAACCTTCTGAAAGAGCTACAGAAAGAGATGGGTCTCAGCCTTGTGTTCGTGGCCCATGACCTTGGCGTGGTGCGCCATATCTCGGACGACGTACTGGTGATGTATATG
Organism: Sagittula sp.; assembly: GCA_042088665.1. Taxonomy (GTDB): domain Bacteria; phylum Pseudomonadota; class Alphaproteobacteria; order Rhodobacterales; family Rhodobacteraceae; genus JBELMB01. The sequence continues at coordinate 4,337 of JBELMB010000187.1, read as the reverse complement.
GGCGGCATGATGGAAATGGCCCCCGCCCGGGATCTCATCCACCACCCGACGCACCCCTACACAAAGGCCCTGCTGTCGGCAGTTCCGGTGCCCGACCCGCGGGTGAAGACCACGCCGCAGGTGCTGGAGGGCGATTTGCCCAGCCCGCTGGACCTGCCCCGCGGCTGCCTGTTCGAAAGCCGCTGCCCGGTGCGCGCGGAGACCTGCGCCAAACACCGCCCCGGTCTGGAACCGCTTGGCGCGGGTCGGGTGGCCTGCCATTTTGCCGAAAGCCCTGTGAAGGCTTGATCAAGTGGCGCGGTCTGGTCTGAAGGGCGCCTTTCGGAACACTGTCCGAGCGGTTTCAGCCGACCTTCTGGCTCCGTTTTTGGGCTTGCCACGCAATCACTGCCTATCCCGCCACTTTGCCCCGCAGGCTTTGACCGGCCTTGACGGGGGCATGGCACCCTCGGGCCGGCATTCTGTAACAGCACGTCTCGTCCGGCCTTTGGGCTTCGGGGGCTTGGCCCCGGCCCCGCGATGCGCCATTGTTGGCTCAAACACCGATCCGGCGCAGCCGCGCGCCCGAACGCCAGCCAACACCCCAAGCCAGGGCAGCGGGGTGGCCAGGGTCTGCGCGCCCCGCCGGACCCGACAAGGGAGACGACGATGACCAAACGACCCGAGGATCTGCGCTCTGCGCGGTGGTTTGCGCCCGACGACCTGCGGTCCATGGGCCACAGGTCGCGCATGATGCAGATGGGGCTGGACGAAGAGGACTGGGCCGGAAAGCCCGTCATCGCGATCATCAACACATGGTCTGACCTGTCGCCCTGCCACCACCACCTGCGCGACCGGGCCGCCTTTGTGAAGCAGGGCGTCCTGCAGGCGGGCGGTTTTCCGGTGGAAATGCCGGTCATGTCCTTTGCAGAACAACTGCTGAAGCCGACCTCGATGCTCTATCGCAATCTCGGCGCGATGGAGGTCGAAGAGGTCCTGCGCTCGCATCCCATCGACGGGGCGGTCCTGCTGGGCGGATGTGACAAATCCACACCCGCGCTGGTCATGGGCGCCGTCAGCATGGGCCTGCCCTTTGTCTACCTGCCCGCGGGCGCGATGCTGCGCGGCAATTACGCCGGTCAAAAGCTGGGCTCTGGCACGGATGTCTGGAAATACTGGGACGAGCGGCGCGCTGGCACCATCAGCAAGGAACAGTGGATGGGTGTGCAGGGCGGTATCGCACGCAGCTATGGCACCTGCATGACCATGGGCACGGCCTCCACCATGATGTCCATCGCCGATGGCTGGGGATTGACCCTGCCCGGGGCCTCTTCGATCCCCGCCCCCGACGCAGGGCACAAGCGCATGTCCACCGCCTGCGGACGCCGCGCCGTGGAAATGGTCTGGGAAGAGCTGACCCCCGACAAGATCATGACAGAGGCCTCGACCCGCAATGCGGTGACCGTTGCAATGGCGACGGGCTGTTCAACCAACGCGATCATCCACATGATCGCCATGGCGCGTCGCGCGGGTGTGGATCTGGGGCTCGACGATCTGGACGCCATCGGGCGCGACACGCCGGTGATCGCCAACATCCGACCCTCGGGCAAGGACTACCTCATGGAGGATTTCTACTACGCCGGTGGCCTGCCCGCGCTGATGAACGCCCTCGGCGACAAGCTGGACCTTTCGGCCCTGACCGTGAACGGCAAGACCATGGGCGAGAACATCGCCGGGGCCGAGATCTTTGACGACGACGTGATCCGCCCACTGTCCAACCCGGTCTACCACGAAGGCAGTCTTGCGGTGTTGCGCGGCAATCTCGCACCCGACGGGGCGGTGATCAAACCTGCCGCCATGGACCCCCGGTTCCAGACTCACAGCGGGCCCGCCATCGTTGCCGACAGCTATGCCGAACTCAAGGAAATCATCAACGACGAGGATTACCCGATGACCCCGGACCACATCATGGTCCTGCGCAATGCCGGGCCACATGGCGGGCCGGGGATGCCGGAATGGGGTATGATCCCGATGCCCAAGGCGCTGTTGAAGCAGGGGCACCGGGACATGCTGCGGTTGTCGGATGCGCGCATGTCCGGCACCTCGTATGGGGCCTGCATCCTGCACGTGGCCCCCGAGGCCTTTGTCGGTGGCCCGCTGGCCCTGATCCAGACTGGCGACATCATCGAAGTTGACGTGCCCAACCGCCGCCTCGACGTGCGCCTGACAGAGGCCGAACTGGCCGAGCGCAAGGCCGCATGGCACGCACCGGAACCGCGCTATGACCGCGGCTATGGCTGGGCCTTTGCCCGGCACATCGAGCAGGCAGACAAGGGCTGCGACTTTGACTTCCTGCGGACAGATTTCGGCGCCCCGGTGCCCGAACCGGAAATCAACTAGGACCTGCCCATGACCGAAGTGCTGACACCCGCGCAGATCGCCTTTTACAAGGATCAAGGTTATCTGCTTCTCGAAAACCGCGTCCCGATGGATGTGATCGACGCGATCCGCGCGGAAATCATCCGCTTTCGCGCTATTGCAAGCGGCATGACGCAGTCGGACGACAAGATCGACCTTGAAGACAGCCATAGCGCCGAGGATCCGCGCATCCGCCGCGTGAAGCTGCCGCATACCCAGTCCGAAGTCGTCAACGATCTTTTGCATTCGGACGCGATACTGGCGCCCGTGCGCGATCTCATTGGCCCTTCACTGCGGTTGCAGACGACGAAACTGAACATGAAATCGGCAGGCTACGGGGCGGCGGTGGAATGGCATCAGGATTGGGCCTTTTATCCCTACACCAATGACGACGTGCTGGCCGTAGGCTTGATCCTCGACGATATGACAGAGGAAAACGGCCCGCTGATGGTGTTTCCCGGAACCCACCGCGAAGGTGTGTTCAATCATCACCACAACGGTGCATTCGTCGGTGCGATGGATCTTGCGGACTGCGGGTTGGACATCAAGGACGCGGTGCCCCTGATGGGACCGGCCGGGTCGATCTCGATCCACCACGCGCGGATCGTGCATGGCTCCGCGCTCAACCGTTCCACCCGCGACCGGCGGATCATCTTCTACGAAATGATGGCCGCGGATGCCTTTCCAATCGTCGGCGGGCGCGGCGCATGGACCGGGCTGGAAGAGTTCGACAGCCGGATGCTGTGCGGTGAGACCACGCTGGATCCCCGTGTGACCCCCTGCCCAATGCGCGTGGCCTTCCCCGATCCGCCCACCGATGGCTCCATCTATGAAATCCAGCGCCACATGGGCAAACGCGCCTTTGACGTGATCGAGGATCAACCTGACGTCGCCAAAGCCACCTGAGCGCAAACCAGACACAAGCAAATCGCCGGTCCCGCCGGCTCTGAAAGGACGATCAGATGACAGATGTCTCCCCGGACAGCCTTGAGAAACTGCGCCATGTCTCCGTCGCGACGCTGGCGACCGCGCTGTTCAAGCGCGGGTTGCGCCAGCAAGTGATCCAGGACGTGCGCCCGGTAAAGCCCAAGGGCACCAATATGGTCGGCCCAGCCTTCACGCTGCGCTACATGCCCGCGCGCGAAGACCGCAACCAACTGGTCGCGTTCCGCGATCCGAAGCACCCGCAGCGCCACGCGATCGAGACCTGCCCCGAGGGCCATGTGATGGTCATGGACAGCCGCAAGAGCGCCACCGCCGCCTCGGCCGGGGATATCCTGATCACGCGTCTGATGATGCGCGGCGGCGCGGGCGTGGTCACCGACGGCGGGTTCCGCGATGCGATGACCATCGGCGATCTGGACATCCCGGCCTATCACAGCCGTCCCTCCAGCCCGACAAACCTGACCACCAACGAGGCCATCGACATCAACGTGCCGATCGGCTGCGGCGATGCGCCGGTCTTTCCCGGCGATATCGTGGTGGGGGACGATGACAACGTGATCATCATTCCCGCGCATATGGCGGACGAGATCGCCGATGAGGCGACAGAGATGACCGCCTACGAGGATTTCGTTGTCGAACAGGTCAAGGCAGGCGCGTCGATCATCGGGCTCTACCCGGCGACGCAGGACGAACACGTCGAGGCCTTTGCCAAGTGGCGCGCCGAGAACGGGCGCTGAAACGCCCGGTCACCTCATATTGTCAGGGCAGTTGACCCGAGATCCATCGAGGCTGTTCTCAACGGCTTTGAGCAACTCGGATCTGGCCCTGATCTGGCCTTGATCTGGCCCGGCTGACCCCGTTCCGCCGGGAAACTGACCCGTCGTGTTCAGATCATCACGCGCGCAGCACCCAGAACGGGCGCCCAGCGCGACTTGGTCTCCGACAGGAACCCGGCACACCATTGCAGGTCCACTGGCCCCTCGATCAGGGAGGCC
>JBELMB010000186.1:0-9998 GCA_042088665.1 Sagittula sp. | reverse complement strand
ATCGCGCGTGCCAGGGGGCGGCGCGGGCCGGGGCAGGGCGGCCGCAGCCGGGGTGGCGGGCGTCGGAGCAGCGCTGGCAGGCGCAAAATCAGAAAGCGTCATGAACAGTCTTCGCAGTCAGAGGTCGGGCGTGCGCGCCGCCCGGTTGCTCCCGGCGGCACGCTTGGGCTGGTCACTGCGCGGGGATTTTCAACGCCTGTGCGGCGCTGTCGATCATCGCGTAGCGGGTCTGGGCAAAACGGTCGCGGTGTCCGGCACGCTGGGCAGTCCGGTCGTCAAGGATGCGGCGCACATCGGCAAGGCGTCCGGCGCGCAGGCCCGCGTCCACCGTGACCCGTTCAAAGACGTCGCGCTGCGCGTGCGAGCCGCCGATGCTGCGCATCCGGCGGCGCGCGGCGGCGAGATCGGCAAAGGCCTCCGCATAGCGTCCCTCTCCGAAGGCGCTCAGCCCGCGGGCGGCGGCGGCACCGGGATTGGCGGTGATCCGCGACATCTCTTCGGGGGCATCGGCAGAGGCCAGACCCATGCGCAGGACCAACTGGGTGCGCGCCGAAAGCCGCTTCCCCCCGGCCAGCGCCAGCATGTAGTGCAGGTCGGCAAAGACCAGACATCCATCCTCGGTGCGGTTTTCCGACAGGTCGGCGATCTCGTCCCAGCGGTCTGCAACGTCATGACCGTCCAGCTCCAGCCGTTGCAGGAGCGATGTCGCATTGGCGATGTCGCGATAATCGTCGGTCTGATCCAGCCGGATCTTCTGATCGTACAGCGCCAGAGCCGCCGCGGCGTCGCCCATGTCCAGATGCAGCAGCGCCTTGTGCCACCAGACATGGTAGCGGAAATTGTTGCAATGCAGCCAGGCGCCTTCGTTCTCGGCGATCAACTGGATGCCGCGGGCGCTGTCGGCGGTCATGTCATGGACATGCGCCACCGCGTGCAGGCCCCAGGCGTCATCGGGCGCATGGTGCAGCCCCTCAAGGCCGGTGCGTTCTGCCGCTGTGTAGGCCCCGGTCTCTTCCAGTGCAAAGGCATGGCAACCCAGAACATAGCCGCGCAGCGGATGATCCGCGCCATGGGCTGGCAGAACCGCCTCGATCGACACGCGCAGGCCCGCGCTGTCACCAAGGATAAAGCGGATGCCATTGATCAACTTGGCCGTCATGGTGTCGTGGCGTGCCACGACCAGAACTGCCTCCAGTGCGGCGACCGCGGCGCTGGGCCGTCCGTCCAGCCAGAGCCCCAGCGCCGTCACCCAGCCCAGTTCGCGCGGCGTCAGATCCGATTGCAGCGCGGCGGCGCGGGCGTCGGCGTGGGTGTCATGGGCGATGGCGACCAGTTCGCGGCGGCCCAGCATCAGCAGGGCAAAGCCCTTGGTGCACAGCGCCATGACGCATTGCGGGTCTTTCTCAAGCACGGCACCCAGATGCATGGGAGTCGCGGCGCCATGCGACAGGAAGCCCAGAATGACTCCGTTCCAGTCTTCCAAGGCACTGGGATCATTCAGTGAAATTTCACAACCACATAAATCTTGCACGCCGGGCACCCCTTTGATGTCTCAAAGGCTGCCTAGCAAATCCTGCGTTCAACACGGACACACAGTGCTGTGACGGCACAGAAACGTGAAGGCTGTTCCGCTTTCCGTGATCACGACCCCCGATTTGTTTCAATTGCACCGGGATGCGCGGGAAATTTGCTTAATATTGCGGCAAGAAGTCGCGCATGATGGTTTCGGTGTCCTGTCCGAAACGGGGCGGTGCCAAGCGGTAGCGCACAGGCGTGCGCGACAGTTTCAGCGGATTGCCCAACACCGGCACATGTCCGTCGGCGGTATCGGCCCGGGGCACCTGCACCACCGCGCCGCGCGCCTGCGCCTGATCGGAACGCAGCGCCTGTCCCACGGTCTGGATCGGTCCTGCGGGCACCTTGGCCTCGGCGAGTTGCGCCAGCAGGTCGTCGCGGGGGATGGCCTTGAGCAGCGGCATCATGCGCGCGTTCAAGGCCTCGCGGTTGGCGATCCGGTCCATATTGGTGCCGAAGCGTGGGTCGCTGGCCAGTTCCGGCGCGCCAATGATGACGGAGAAACGGACGAACTGACTGTCGTTGCCGACAGCGATGATGGCATGGCCATCGGCGACTTCGACCACGTCGTAAGGCACGATATTGGGGTGGGCATTGCCGCGCCGGACCGGCTCTTTGCCCGATACAAGGCAGTTGGTGCCCTCGTTGATCAGCCAGGCCATCTGCGCATCCACGAGACTGAGGTCGATGTGCTGGCCTTCGCCGGTGTTGTCGCGGTGGCGCAGGGCGGCGAGGATGCCGATGGTCGCATACATGCCGCACATGACATCGGCGATGCCGACGCCGACCTTCATCGGCGGGCCGTCGGCGTCGCCGGTCAGCGCCATGATCCCGCCATAGCCCTGCGCCATCAGGTCATAGCCGGGCTTGTCGCGGTTCGGACCGGTCTGGCCAAAGCCGGAGATCGAGCAATAGACCAGTTCCGGGCGCGCCGCACAGAGCGTTGCATGATCGAGCCCGAAGCGCTCCAGCCCGCCGGGTTTGTAATTCTCGATCACCACGTCGGCCTGCGCGGCCAGGGCCTTGACCAGTGCCAGATCGCGCTCTGACGAAAGATCTGCGGCAACGGACAGCTTGTTGCGGTTGGCGGCCACGAAATAAGCGGACAGATCCGTGTCACCACCATCGGCGCCCTTGATATAGTTTGGACCCCAGCCGCGGGTGTCGTCGCCACCGGTCCCGGGGTTCTCGATCTTGATCACCCGGGCGCCAAGATCGCCAAGCAGTTGCGTCGCCGTGGGACCCGCCAGAATGCGGCTGAGGTCGAGAACAAGCAGGCCGTCCAGTGCCTGCGGAGTGTCAGAGCCGTCCATCGTAGGCCTCCCTTGAGATTTGCGCGGCGATCACCGTAAAGGTCTGCGCCGTCAGCGCCGTTTCCAGCGCGGTTTGCAGCGCATCGCGGTCCCGGACCGTCACGCCTGCGCCACCAAGGGCGCGTCCCACGGCGGCCAGATCATGCATGCCAAAGTCGACGCCGCGGTTGGGCAATTGCCGTTCGCGCTGCTTTTTCTCGATCAGCGCCAGCGAGGCATCGACAAAGACAACAAAGATCGTGCGCACGCCCAGTTCGGAGGCGGTTGCCAGCTCGCCCGCGATCATCAGGAACCCCGCATCGCCGGAAAAGGAAACAACGGCGCGTTCGGGTTCCGCGACGGACATGCCAATGGCCAGCGGCAGCGCGCAGCCCATGGTGCACAGCCCGGAGGATTGGACCAATCCGCGCGGCGCATAGCAGGACCACATCTGGCTCAGCAGAATGCGGTGTGCGCCGCTGTCGGCGCTGGCAAGGGCATCGCGGGGCAGGACCTGACGGCAGGTGTCGATGATCGCCGCCGGCCCCCAATCCTCATCGGTTGGAAAGGCCTCGGCCAGTTCGGTCTGTGCCCGGCCCGGCGCGCCGTCCTGCCAAACGCGCGCGCCTGTATCGCCGCCGGTCTCTGGTTTTGGCGCGGTCGCGGCCTTTGTCAGCGCCGTCAGGGTCTGTGCCGGGTCGCAGATCAGCGTGCGCGTGGCGTGGTGCATATAGTGCGTGTTCGGTACGGGCGTGATGTCGATGACAGTCTGCCTGACAGGATCCCAGGGATTGCGCCAGCCGACGCGCATCTCGATCGGGTCATAGCCAACCGACAGCACGACATCCGCCGCGCCCACCAGCGCCAGCAGCGTCTTGTCCGCCTTGGGCGAGAGCCCCGCCGCGCCAAGGCTGAGCGGATGGTCCTCTGGCAGCACGCCCTTGGCCTTGTAGGTGGTGATGACAGGGATGGAGAAGGTCTCGGCCATGGTCAGGATGGCGGCTGCGCTGTCTGTATCCATGGCGTCCAGCCCGACCACCATCAGCGGACGCTGCGCCGCGCCCAGCCGATCTGCGATCTGGGCCAGATCCTCTGGCGCGGGGGTCCCAAGCGCCATGGGTCCGCGCAGGGGCGTGCCGCTCTGGCTGACCTGCGCATCGGCGGCCGAGATCGGCACGTCAATATAGACCGGCCCCTGCTGCGGTTGCAGCGCGATGTTCACCGCCTTGTCTGCGATGACCTGCGCCGCCCCCGGATCCAGCACGAAAGCGGCCTTTGTGATCGGGCGGAACACCTGCATCTGGTCCAGCACCTGATGCGTGTAGGTCTGAGCCTCGGCGGCATCGATGGCCCCGGCGAGAACGATCAGCGGCACCCGGTCCTGACGGGCGTTTTCCACCGCATTCACACCGTTCAGCGCGCCCGGCCCGACGGTGGCCACAAGAATCCCCGGCACGCCGGTGCGATGGTACACCCCCTCCGCCATGAACGCGGCGGCGTTTTCGTGCTTGGCAAGGATGAACCGGATGCCAGCCTTTTCGAGGGCATCGACGAGCGTCAGCACTTCGCCCCCGGGCATCCCGAAGGCATGACGACACCCCGCTGCATAAAGGCGCTGGGCAAGGACATCGGCGGCGCGGAGCGTGGACACGGGCGGGCTCTCCTCTGGTCATGGCGCGCGGGCGCGCTGTGCACCGGTTTAGGAGGCCGGGGATGTGCGTTCAACTGGCTTTGCCGCCCGCACCCTCACGCTTGCGCGATAATCCGGGCAGGCCGGTCTTTTGCGGCGTCGGGAGACAGTGGGCCCACCTGCTCGGACAGCCCGGCCAACAGGGGCGCCACATCCGCGCGCACAAAAGCGGCGGCCATCAACAGCGTATCCTCCCGTGCGCCTTCGGTGGCTGATCAATATCTGACAGTTTTAGCCGTGACTGGTCTAGTCGTGTCGATCAACGGGCCCGCTGACCGGTGTCTCATGCCCCTGTTCAGAGTGCTGCAGGCCGCTGTCCTTGCCGAGATCGGCACCGGTCAGCGCGCTGCGCAGAAAGTCGATCATGACGCGGGTCCTTTGCGGCAGGTAGGCGCGGCTGGGATATAGCGCCCAGGCACCCGTGTCGAAGCTGGTTGCAGTGCACTCAAACTCTGCAAACAGATCGATCAGCCGCCCTTCGGCAAGGTCGCGCTGCACCAGCCAATCGGCCAGAAGCGCAGGTCCCAGCCCCTCGACCGCGGCCCGCCGCAGGGAGAGCGCATTGCCGATGATCAGCTTTCCCGAGACGGAAACCGACATGGGGTCAGGCGTTGCCCCGACCAGAGGCGCTGGTGCTGAGGAGGCGGTGGACGGATCACCCGTCTTGGCCCGCCTGCGTCGGAACTGCCAGCTTTGCCGAAACGCGGGCAGTGCAAAGCGCAGACATTCGTGATCTGACAGATCTTCGGGCTTTTCCGGGGCCGGGTGGCGCGCCAGATATCCCGGCGCCGCGCAGACGCGGTATCGGGTCCGCAAGAGGCGCGTGCCGATCAGATCGCCCCTTGGGGCCTCGGCCAACCGCACGGCAAGGTCGAGCCCTTCGGCCGTCAGGTCAAGATTGGCGTCGCTTGGCAAAAGCTCGACCTGAAGGTCGGGAAAGCGGGATTGGAATGCGCCAAGATGCGGCACGATGCATTCATGTGCAAAGGCCACGGAAGCGGTCATCCTCAAGGTGCCCGACGGTCTGTGGCGTCCGTGCCGCGCGGCCTCGCGGGCGCGGTCGAGGTCGTCGAGCAAAGGCACGATGCGACGCAGATAGAGATCGCCCTCTTCGGTCAGGGACAGGCGCCGCGTGCTGCGTTGAAAGAGGCGCACGCCGAGGTCAGCCTCTGCGGTGGCGACGGCGCGGGACACCGAGGAGGGGTCAAGGCCCAAGACCCGCGCTGCCGCGGCAAAACTGCCCTGTTGCGCGACAAGCGCGACGGTTCTGAGAAGATCCGTGTCCATTCGTGCAGTTTGCGCAGCAATGTCGTGGGGCTCAAGGCGTTTTTCCCGGAATGGCGCATGGGTATGCAGGGCAAACCGGTCGCGGGGTGCGGCAGGACATAGGCAGGGAAGGAAGCTCGGATGCCGGACATCAAGGGTATCACCGTCGTCATCACAGGTGCCAGCCGCGGCATCGGGGCCGCCACGGCGCGCCATTTTGCCGGGCTGGGCGCGCATGTCGTGCTGGCGGCGCGGTCCGAGGCAGGCATTGTGGCGCAGGCCGCAAAGATCACCGCGAATGGGGGAAGGGCTACCGCGGTGGCCTGCGACGTCGCCGATCCCGCGGCGGTCGAGGCGCTCATGCGCACCGCCGTGGCCGCGACAGGACGTCTCGATGTGCTGGTGAACAACGCGGGCGTGATCGACCCGATCGCGAGGCTCGATCACAGCGACCCGGCAGGTTGGGGCCAGGTGGTCGATATCAATCTCAAGGGGGTTTACCACGGGTTGCGCTTTGCGATCCCCGAGATGTTGACCCGCGGCGGTGGCACTGTGATCAACATCAGCTCCGGTGCGGCGACCAGCGCGCTGGAAGGCTGGAGCCATTATTGCGCGACCAAGGCGGCTGTGCTGGCGCTGACGCGGGTGGCGGACCGCGAATACCGGGCGCGGGGCCTGCGGGTTCTTGGGCTGAGCCCGGGGACCGTTGCCACGCAGATGCAGCGGCAGATCCGCGCCTCTGGTATCAACCCGGTCAGCCAGCTGGACCCCGCCGCGCATATCGCGCCCGACCTCGTCGCGCAGGCCATTGCCGGATTGCTGGAGGCCCGCGCCGATGCGCATCTGGGCAGGGATGTCTCGCTGAAGACCGCAGAGGGGCGCACCGTGGCGGGCCTGTCGGCCTGGCGCCACGGTTTGGCTGGCGCAGCCTCTTGAGGGACAAGCGCGCATGGGTGCGCCATTTGGCCGCTTCGCTTCGCAAGACCGCGGGCGGCCAGTTGGCGTGCCTCTGAACTCGCGCGCCTTGGGCTTTTCTAGGGCAGATGGGACGGTTCGTCATGCCGCGGTGCCCATAGGTCGGCGACCGATCGAGACGCGGTCACCCTCTGTGATATCGCGCGATGTCGATTGTGTGGTCCAGCCCGCGGTCCCGGACGACCTGGTTCGCCTATCCTTTCGTCAGAAAGGGACATCGGCACCACCAAAGCGGTCAGAGAATAGCGGTTTTCTCGATGAAGCTGCGCATCTCCCCGACTGGCTTGGGCATCCATTTCGGGTGGAGCGGACGTCCTGATGTCGTCGCATGGACCACGCCTGCCTGCTCTGGCGGAGGGCGTTGCGCCTAGGCGAATGGACCTGTGGTCAGGGCGCGGGGCTGCGTCCGGCGGTTGGAAAGGTGCGCTCTGGCGCATAGGTGTCAAAGCTCGGCAGCCGCTGCGCGTTGCACGCGGTTTGCCATGGCGATCCGGGCAAGACGGCGCTGACGACCTTGTAGGTCTCGCGGTAGGTTTGCGTGCGGGCGTTCTCTTCCATCGCGATGGTGGTCATCCCCGCGACCGTCCCGGACTGTCGTTCCACAAGGCGAATCGCGCCGTCCATGGTGCCGCCGGTTTCCACCCATTGGTCGACCAGCAGGACCCGCGTGGCGGGGGCAAAGGCGGGCATCCGCATCTCCATGTCCTGCGTCCGACCGGAGTAGTTGCCATACGAGACGCTGTCGGTGTCGACACACAGCTTGCCTGCCTTGCGGATCGGCAGGAAGCCCCGGTGCAGTCGGGCCCCGAGCGCCGCCCCGAGGACAAAGCCCATGGCGTCCAATCCGGCGACCACGTCGATCTCTTCGGGAGTCAGATCGGCGCAGAGATCGTCGAGCAAATCGTCAAAGGCGCGCGCGTTGATATAGATCGAGGTCGGGTCGAGCCACGCGAACTGCGGCCCCTTGGTATTGGGGGACATCAGCGACAGGTACCAGCGATCGTCGCGCGGTCCCTTGTCGATTTCGGTCTGGTCAGTCACGGTTGGGCACCTCCGCGGCGATAACGGTTTGCAGGGCTGTCAGGCGGTCCGGGTCGATGTTGTAAAAGTCACCCGGCGCGTTGATTCCGGTCGCCACCAGAATGCAATCCACAAGCCTTGCGTAAAGGCCCGCGTTGTCGGGCGTCACACCAGAGGCCAGTGCCATGGGCACCGCGCCCAGTGCCTTGCGAAAGGTGGCGATCTTGGCTGTGTCCGCGGCATGCCCGGTGGCCACGCCCGAGGTTGTGACAACGTCCATATAGGGCCGGGCGAGGGCCGCCGAGGTGGCGAACATGTCGGGGTCGACGGGGCGTTGCTTTTTAAAGGCGACGCCGCCAAAGTAACTGCCTTTCCAGCCGCTTGACTGGCGCAGTTGGGCCATTTGCTCTGCCTCGCCCTGCGCCGGGGCGCGTTCGTCGATGCGTGCATCGTCAGCCCAGTAGGCGTCGATCACGCAGCCGTCGCGCGCCAGTTCACCCAGCACAGGAAAGGCGATGTGACCCGGCTGCGCGAGAAAGTTCACCCCCAGCCAGAGGTCTGGACGGGCGCGGCGGATCTCTTGCAGCATGGGCACAAAGGGGTCCATGGGAAAATCGTGATTGATCACAAAAGCACCGGGACAGCCCGAATTTGCCACGATTTCCAGATTGCGCAGGGCCTGTTCGACGGTCTGGACATGGATCACAGGCGTTATGAGCGCTACGCAAGAGCTCCGCATCTGGTCAAGCAATGGGCAGTTCATGCAACATTCCTCATTTGACGATATCAGACTAAAGGGTCGAATGACATTTCAGAAATTGATAGTTCATATGCTATCATGAGAATTCGTGATGAATAGGGGCCTGCGAACCACATGACGCAAAACATCCCGACCGATCTGCTGCGCAGTTTCGTCACCGTGGTTGATCTGGGCGGCTTTACCCGTGCGGCCGAGGCGCTTGGGCGCACGCAACCGGCCATCAGCTTGCAGATCCGCCGTCTTGAAGCCCTGCTGGGCGTCAAACTGATCGAAACCGCGGGGCGACAGTTCTCTTTGACGGAGGCGGGCGTGGCCTTGGGGCCGTATGCGCGGCAGTTGTTGCGGGTCAACGATGATATCGTTGCCTTTTTTGCGGATACGGCGCTTTCGGGCTGGATCCGTGTCGGGGTGCCCACGGATTTTGCGCATGCTTTCCTGCTGGAGGCGATCGCAGATTTTGCCGCCCGTCATCCGGGCGTGCATGTCGAGATCGAAAGCCTGCTGTCGAGAGATCTGCGCGAAGCTATCGCCCAGGACCGGCTGGACATGACCGTCGCCATCGTGTCGGAAGGCGATATGCCCTATCTTGTGGAAACGATTGAAATCAATCCGTTCTGGGCGATCAAGGACGGCTTTCACTGTGGCGCGGACACGCCCTTGCCGCTGGTGCGTCATCCGGATCCCTGCGAATACGCCGGGCGCATGCGCAATGCCCTGCGCGCCTCCGGACGGCGCTGGCGCAGTGTCTTGGTTGCGCGCGACGTGGCGGGGCTTCAGGCGGCGGTGCAGGCCGGGCTGGGGGCCACCGCGCTGACACCCGCCACCTTGTTGCCCGGAATGCGCATCGGTCGGGAGGACGAAGGCTATCCTGCGTTGGCGCCGCTGAGCATTGGCCTGTTTTATAAGCACGCCTCCCTGACCGAGGCAGGTCACGGATTGGCGCAGCACATGTTGGATCATATTCAAAACAAAGGAAAAACCGCGCATTCATAACGGCTGTTTATGGCGTCATAGCGACAGGAAATTTCCCTAGGTGCCCAACTGCACCCTAGGATTTGGCACGACAAGCGGGCCAAAATAGGCGCGTAGGCACTTTATGCGTCGGGTGCGATGAAAATGAAGGCGCAGAAACGTCCAGACAGGGGGTCCCATGACCAAACCATTCTTGAAACTGAGCCGTCGGCGCCTGCTGACAGGCGCTGCCGGCCTCGCGCTGAGCACACCGATGATCAACCGTGCCTGGGCGGCGGATCCGGTGCAGATCAACATGCTGGCCTGGTACGGTCACGCCGAACCCGACATGGTCGAAGAGTTCGAGGCCGAGAACAACGTCAAGTTCGTGCCGAAATACTACGCGGGCGGGGACAACATGCTGGCGCTCATCGCGCAGTCGCCTCCCGGCACCTATGACCTGATCCTG
>JBELMB010000185.1:0-10048 GCA_042088665.1 Sagittula sp. | reverse complement strand
AAGGGATTTCCAGAACTGGCCGTCATTGCCCGCCCTCCTTGCCGGCTTCCGGCATCAGGGCAATCCCGATCGACAGGAACGTCATGCCGATGATTTCGCGCTGAACCCGGATGCCGCCCTTGATGATGGTCCAGCCTTCGACGTGGCGGGGCATCTTCTTGCCCTCCACGGAATCGGCCCAGACCTTGCCCTTGAACGGCACAACGCGCTCCCCCGTGATTTCACCGTCCTCCCGGATCGGGCTGAACAGCTCGCCCAAGACAGGGAACGGTTCGACCCGAACGTGAAACACATGCTGATCGAACCACTCACAGGCACGTTCGATGCCGAGGCGAGCGGGCTGGCCGAACAAGTGGGCCAGAACCTCTTCGAAGGTTTCGCCCTCGAACAGCTTGGCGAACTCTTCGGGCTGGATCGTGACATAGCCACGGATCGTGCGCCGGAAGCTCGGGGAATACTTGATTTGTCCGAACCGCTGCACCCGCTCGACGCATTCGGCGGGCTTGTCGGTTGTCAATAGGGCGATGACCAGCCTCGCAGCATCCAACGGGGTCATGTGCGCACCGTTGACACCACGCGCACCGCTCGACATCAGCCCTGCCTCTTTCAAGGCACGAGCATACACCCTCACCGAACTGACAGGCAGTTTCAGCTCATGGGATACGGCTTCTATGAACGGTCCTGATCTCATTCTTATTGCATAGAGCACATAAAGAAGATCGGTCAAGCCTAAATGTGCATCGTGCATTGAGGAGCTGAAAAATTGCGTCCTGCGGACAGTTTCCTGTGTCGGTGCTGCGCTGACGCCGACCGCCGCTCGCCTGCCGTGGGGGGGGCCACTCCCGGCGATCAACGTCACCGCAGCATCTCCGGTATAGATCATAAGAAGGGCGAAAATTCCGATTGAACCTTTTCAATGGGTTAGCCTGTGGAAAGTGTCGTCAGATTTCCGCACCCCCGGAAACTCACTTCCGGGGTTCTTCCAGATTTGTGAAACGTGCTTCACATATCCGGTAGTCGCTGCTACGGTTCGTTTCACAAATCAGGAAAACCATTTCCCTAAGACGGAAACCAATTTCCGCACCCCCGGAAACCGAGGCACAATTCATGACACGCATGTCACCACCCACTGACATACGACGCCCCCCAAGAGGGACTTTCGTGCAGACTGACCGGTCTTCCCATGAAGCTTGGGCGCAGCTCACGGCCAGAAAGCCGACTGCCTCTGCCGTGCTTCACTTGCTATCGGCCAGCGTTGGCAACCAGAACGCGGTGGTGATCTCACAGAAGACCATGTCCAAGATCCTCGGGGTAACAGATCGCACCATCAGAAATGCTATCTCTGAACTAGAAGCGGGGAACTGGCTTCAGGTCGTTCGGATCGGCGCAGGCCGGGAAAGCGCCTATATATTGAATGACCGGGTGGTATGGGCCGATAAGCGGGACAACCTGCGACTGTCGAGGTTCTCCGCCGAAGTCATCGTAGATGCAGATGACCAGTCAGAAGGCACCTTGGCAAACGACGCTTTGCGAACGCTACCGCGCACAGGTGAAGCCCAGCTCCCATCCGGGGACGGCTTGCCCCCCGTGTCTCAACGCTTCTTCGAGGGGATGGAACCGGACCTTCCCGCGACTGACAAAGCCGATGAATAAGGGTGACAGGTCGCATGATAATTGCCAGACATTGCCACTGACATGACACTGGCAACGCTGACACCCAAGCAAGCGGCAGATCGGGCGAAGGTTTCGCGCGGCACCATCATGAACGCTTTAAAAGAAGGCAGCTTGACCGGCTTCCGCGACAACCGGAACCACTGGCAAATCCACCCTGACAAGCTGTCAGAATGGATGACAAGCCGTGGCGTCATTGTTACTGAAAAAGGTGTCAACGCTGACACCCCAAAGTCGGACGAAAACGCCTTGCGGATCGCGGTGTTAGAGATCGAGCTTAATGCCGAAAAACAGCGCAGTGCCGACTTGGAGCGGGACCGGGACAGCTGGAAGGAACAGGCGCAACAGCTGGCCTGTCGCCCCCGGCGCTGGTGGCCATTCTAGTCGGGCTTCGACAAGGCTTCATCGAGAAGGCGACGTACCGCCTCAGGGCGCGACGGAAGATCCGCGACCGAACGCCTGTATCCATCCAAACGCTCAGCCAAAGCTGCTGACATGCGGACCAGTACCTGAACTTCTTTTCCCTCGGCCATTTGATATCCTGATATCTTTGATGTTGACGGCATGATGCCTCATTGATATCAGGATATCACCGCTGAGTAGCGGTCGCAACCTACCCTGATGGAGATCCGACAATGCCGCGCACCTGCGTTTCGGCGGCCGCTCCCGGCTTGCCTGATGAACCCCGCCTGTCCCGCCGTAGCCTTTTGAGAGGGCTTCCCGTTGCTGGTGCGACGCTGGCGTTCACTGCCCCCAATCTTGCCAGAGGGAATGAAGCAGACACGGAAATCCTACGTCTCTTCCGGCAGCATTGTGCGATTATGGAGGCGAGCGAGAAACATGTTTTCGCCCCCGACTGCTTAGATATGGACGAAGAGCTGGAGCGCCTATTCTATCGCCACACCGATCAGCTCGAGACTGAAATCCTGTCCCTGCCTAGTACCTGCGCCGCCGATTTCGCGGCCAAGATGATCGTCAAAAGCGCCTGCGGTCAGTTCATTGACGACTGGGGTCAAGGCGAGCTCTGGAAAGAGGCGCGGGCACTGACGGGGATGGTAGTCGATGGCTACGGATCACACGCCCGGATCAACCCTGAGTAGCGGTTTGGCCGGTAACGGGTTTTATGGTCGCGCTTCGGCGCGGCTCTTTTTCGTCCTGAGGTTGTGATAGGGGGTGGTGCCAAGGTGTGAATATACACCTCCTATTTCCTGCCGCCTTCATTCCGGCCGAGATCCACCTCGGCCTCGATCTGATAGCGCATTCGTCGGAGTTTCCGGTGCATCGCAACTAGCTCACCCGCCGCTTTCAGGGTCATGTCGCCTTGGTACGTCTCGACCAGCTTCATGAGCCCGTGGTCGAAGGTGCGAAGCTGCTCACACAATGCGGCCGTCCGCGTCGGATCGGGCGTCTTGTGGCGGCTTATCCGCTTTTCTGTTTTCGGTCCTGTCATGGTCAGTCCTCTGCCCAATCTATGAAGGCCAGGGCATCTTGAAGGGTCGCCCCCTCGATCCCCGCTTCCTTCGCCCGCGCCAGAGCTTCGACCATCGTGCCGAGCGCCCGCGCCTTGCCGCCCGCGTCAAACGCCTGCATCGGGCGCACCACGTCCATGTGCACCGTTGCCCCCAGCTTGGCGGTGGCCTCTTCCGCGATCAGCATCGCCATCGGTTGTAGGATCAGCTGCGCAAGGTGGCGCTGCGCCTCGCGGACCAGCGGGCCGGTGGTGGCCGGGTTCTGCAATCCGGGCAGCACCCCGAAGGCGGAGAAGATCGCGCCCTTGGCATCGCGCAGCAGCTCCCCGGCCAGCGTCCTGGACAGGTCCGGCGACAGCTGGTCCGGCCCCTTGCCGAGCTGGGGGTGCATCCCGGCCCCGACCGCCTGCGCCACGCCCTCGATGACCAGGGCGGAGCCGCGGTTGCCCCGGAACTTCGACCGCATGACCTCGGTGTCTTCCATTGCCGATTCCGGCAGGGGCACGATCTGCGAGCCGAGAGGGGCATCGCGGAACACGTCGCGCAGGGCGGTTTCGATCTCGGCCAGCAGCTGCGCCGACAGGGTGGATCGCCGCAGCGGGGCCGTGCCTGCCCAGGGCGTGTAGCTGTCCGAGCCGATACGGAAATGCAGCACCTCGCCCGCAAGCGCGATCTCGGAGCGCCCGCCGCCCGCCTCGGACACTTGCAGCCGGTAGGAACGCGGCTCGCCGTTCCGCGTGGTCAAGTCCCAGTCGCTGGCCGGAATGAGCCGGTCCCGGATCAGGAACACCGCCTCGCCGCGCAGGGCGAGGGACCGGGCCGTGAGCGCCAGAGCGCGGCGGGACAGCAGGTCGGTGCCCTTCACATCGGCCAGCGCCATGCCGCCTTCCCAAAGCGTGATGCAGGACTGCACGGCGGCGGTCAGCTCGCCTAGCCCCGCCGCGCCCCCGATGTAAGACGCCCGGGCTTGCATCACTTGCGCCGTGTAGCCGCTGCCGCTGGATCGGGTTTCGGTGCCCTTGCGGCGGAAAATATCCATGAAGCCCATCAGGCCCTCCATCGCTTGAAGGGATGCCCTGCACCCCGCTGCCGCTGCGCCCCGCTGTCCCAGGACCGCGCTTCGATCTGCGCTTGCGGGTAGGCGGGTACCGTGACCGACGACAGCTCGAACAAGGACGCGCGGGTGACAGTGCGCAGAAGGCCCGCGCCCCGGTTCTCGATCCGCTCACCACCCGGCTGGACCCGGAAGCCCGGCGACAGGCCCCGGATAAGGCCCGAGGCATGGGCCGCGAGGAAGTCGCGCGACCAGCTGGTACCCCCGTCGATCCGGGCTTCCAGCGTCAGCGCCGTGTCCGTCTCAGTCAGGGTTAGGGTCCCCGCTGCCCGCGAGGCCAGCGGCTTGTCCCAGTCATGGCCGGACAGCAGGTGAACGTCCTCGCCCGCCTCGATCCGGTCAGCGAAGGCCCGCGAGGCGAAGGTTTCCCGTCGCCCCGGTGCCAGCTCGGTTTCTGCGCCATAGGGGAACGCCGCTCGAAGGTGGGTCAGACCACCTTCGCTGCGCAATTCCAGCCTGCCGAGAGACGCGCCCCAGAGCATCAGCCCCCCGCCGCGCCCTGAAGCCCGGTCAGCAGCTGAAGCTGCGAGCCACGCGCCACAGTCACGTCCGCCGTGGTCAGCGCCGTGAGCCGCAGTCCACCCGACTGCGCATCGCTGAACGGATCGCGCACTAGGTCCACCGCACCCCAGATGCCCACGAAAATAGGGGACACGCCCCCGGCCGAGGTGGTCAGCAGAGAGGAGCAGGCCAGCGGAGTACCGGCCGGAGCGGGCAGCGCGTTGGATGTCATAGCAACGCCGCCCAGGTTCTCGGACAGGCGGTCATACTCGAACTTGAAGCCGCCATCGCCGACCATGAGGCTGTCCATGAAGTCCCAGGTCTCAGGGCGGATCATCGCCTTAACCGATTTCGGGCCGGTGGCTGCGTTTGTAGCCATGAAGCGGGTAACGGCTGCCCGGAACGCTGCCCAAGACGTGGCAGCATCTACGGCGGTTGCAGTGATGCCGTAGGCTGCCGCGCCGGGGATGATGCCGAGCGGCTGGCCGTTTGCCCCGGTGCCGAGGAAAATTGCCTTGTCCAGCTCTGCCGACATGGCCCCGTTCATGTCCCGGCGGATCGCTGCTTCCAGGGCATCACCCGATTGCAGCAGCGTCTTGCGAGTGATCCGCATCTGAATGCCGAGGTTGTGGTCGGGCTTCAGCGCCTTGTCGGTGGTCTGGTAGGCGGTGGGCCCTGCCACATTGCCGGTCTCGCCGTCAGCCCAGCCTGCTGTCACGGCGGAAGTCGTCACCGGCCACTCCACCGCGCCGCTGCCGATCTGGATCATCTGCGCACCCATCTGCGCCGCGACGGATGCCGGGAACAGGCGATCGATGATCGGGCGCGTTTGCACCGGATCGGGAGTGCCGGCAGCAATCGTTTCGCCGGCACGCTGTTCCAGCGCCATGAGCGGTACCGGGGTGCCGCGATAGCCGCCCTGGCTGCGCAGCTCTTGCACCACTTCGGCGGTCTGGCCGGACAGGGTACGGCCATCGTCCAGATGCAGCGCGACCTGGCGCATCTCGAAACCGGCGATCAGGTCAGCGAACTGGCGGTCAGCGCGGGTTTCCAGCTCGGCCCCGGCCTCGCGGCGTTCGGTGTTCTCCGAGGTCAGCGCGGCGCGGAAGCGCGTCTCGTTGGTCTGGTACTCCTTGTCCAGGGCGTCCATTTCGCGGACTTCATCTTCGGCGGGCGTCTCCTTGCCTACGAGGTTCGCCAGCTTCTGGCGGATTTCCGACTGGCGTCGGGTGATCTTCACGGATTCCAGCATGGTCTACTCCTTTGCCGGGTTGAGGGGGTCCGTCGCCAGCGCGGCAACGGCATCGTCCCAAGCTTTGCGCTCGGGAGATTTCTCTTTGTGGCCGCACTCCACCCGCGTCTTGCGCGTGTGGCAGGGGCCGCAGAGGCTTTGCAGATTGCGTGGGTCGAACGACAATTCCGGGTGCGTCCGAACCGGCTTGATGTGGTCGACCTCAAGGCGGCGGCGCTCGGGGCACCGGCAGCATTTCCAGCCATCGCGTTCGAGGATCTGTTGCCGCAGCACCTTCCAGCGCCGGGTCGATGTGACCTGCCGGGAATGGCGGGCGTGTTCCTTCCTCAGAGCCACATCGCCCTCGCTTTCCGGGTCGGGTTCGCCTTCATGCGGGCACCCTCGGCCACGGCTAGAATGGACGCCGCCGCCGCGTCGATCCGCCCGAGGGCGCGGCCCTTCGCCAGCTTGTGGTTCCCAGCGTCGTCAATGACGGTGATCGCGTCCCCGAAGGCGAAGCGCAGCAGCAGCGACGGCTGGACCTTCACCTCGCCGTCGAAGAGGGCACGCCGGAACCGCTCCACGTCTTCGCTGCCGTCCTTCCAGCCGAACCCGCGCCAGATGAAGGGCACATGGTCGAGGCCCGCCGCCTTGAGCGATTCCCGGAACTCGGCCTCGCGGAAGCGGTCGCCCACGATCCGGTCGGGCACGATGCCGTCGAGGTGCGCCACGATCTCGGCCAGCCACGGGCCGGTCGGGACGGTGGCGCTGCCCATGACGGACAGCTCGCCGCGTTCCTGCATCTGGCAGTAGCGATCCGAGACACCATCCGCCGCGCCGCGATCTGTCAGCGACGGGGTGGACGGGAAGGTGCCGAGGGCTTCCAGGCGCCCGGTTTCGGGCCAGTAGAACGCCGCCGCCGACATGCTGCGCGAGCCGCCGAGGTCCACGCCGAGAATGCAGGGGCCGTCCCGCTCGGGAAGATCGTCCGGCGATACCTCGGCCCCCAGCCATTCATCCACCGTGACCAGGACGGAGCGGTTATCGGTGGACACCCGCTGGTTCAGGTTGAGGTTGCGGAAGCTGGACAGGGAGGAACCGCCCCGCGCAATCGACAGCCGCGCCTGCGACACCAGCCATTCCGGGGTCGAGCCGATGCCTTCTTTCGCGCCGGGGTTGGCGATCAGCAGGCTTTCGAGGTCATCCGCAGGCGGGCCGAGCGGCGGTCGGTGTTCCTGGACGTAGGTGCCGGGGGGCGGCTCATCGAGCCAGCGCGAAAAGGTGTTCGTGTCGTCGGGGGCCGAGGTGGAGATAATCAGCGCCCGCCCATCCCGCTTGCCGAGGCCCGAGAGGATCGCGTTTTCGAGATTGTCGCCCTTCTCGCGCTCCCATGCCGCCCGTTCGTCCATGATTGCCAGCGTCGGGGCACCGCCGAGAATAGACTTGCCATCAGCGGCGATCACGCGGGCCAGCCCACCGCCATTGCCCGCGAACTCCACTTCCAGCTTGGAGCCGCGCCGGATGATGAACTGCCCACGGTCGCTTTCGGGCAGGCCGTCGATGAAGCCGAGAAGAAAGTTGAAAGCCGTCTTCGCCTGGTCCCGGTTCCGGGCTGCGATGATGATCTCGCGGCGGGGCTGGGGCTTCTCTTGCAGCGCCCCGACCAGCTCGCCCAGGGCCAGACCGGCAGAGAGGGCGGTCTTGGCATTGCCGCGCCCGATCGACAGCACCCCGACCATGACCTTGCGGGCCAAAGCGCCTTTCACGAATTTCTTCTGGAATTCTGCCAGTTTCAGCGGTTTTCCGGCGTTTTTGCCCTCGGGAATGCGCAAAAGGCCCAGAAACTGGCGGGCGCGGACAGCTTCGGATTTTCCCCGGATTTTTTGGAGGAGAGAGAAAGGAACAGTTGGTCCGTCGGTTCTGGGGTGCTTTGAAACGGGGGCATTGGGACCATTTCCGAAGAGGTCGAGGCCTTCGCCCGCGCGGTCTGCCGTGTTCGCTGTCTTCCGTGTCATCGCTCTTGCCTCTGCTCTTCTCTCTGTCTTGCCCCTGTCCATCGGTTCAGACCCGTTGTGACGGTCGGGAAGCGGGTTAAAGGCTGGGGTTAAAAACCCAGCTCCCGCCCCGACCGCCGCGATCTTGACCTGTCCATTCGGACGAGCCCGCCGCTTAGGTCAGACCTGCCTTTCCCTCGGCCCGGTCCGCTCTCCCATGTTCGCCGCCAGAGGGTGGCAGCGGGGTCCTGGGGCGTGGAGAGACGGCACGAAGCCGGATAGCTGCCCCTGCGGCTTGCACCGCACCGTGCGGCTGTTGCCGCACCGGTTTGCGCCAGACCCGTTCCTGGCTGCGCTTTAAGCGGATGCGCCAGCTAACCCGTGAAAGCCCGCAATCCGCCGAGGCCCGCGCGATGCGGGCCGGTTCGTTCAATCGTCCTCGATCAGGCTCACGTCATCCGGTGCGGTGCCCAGCTCGGACACCAGCCGCCGCATGATCTGCGCTTGCTTCGGGGTAGGTCGCCACGCGGCTCGCTTGCCGTGTCTGGCGATGGATCGGACAAAGCCCTTGAGCCATTCGTCCGCGTCCCCGGACATGACGCGGCGCAGGACCATCGGCCAACTGTGGATCATGATCTGGTCCAGCTCGATGTCGGTCATAGCGACACCCCGCGATACCGGGCTGCCACGCGGGCCAGCTGCATCGAGCGGCGACGGGACAGAACCTCGTCAATCGAGCGCCCGTCATAGATCATGTATGCCTGGTCGATGATCGCCTGCCCCAGATCCTCGGGCACGTCGCTGGCGTTGTCTCCGAAGCCCGCCTCGTACTCGATCACCACGCGCCTGTGAGCGCCGCCACGAAGGGCCGTGTCCCAGCTCAGGTAGGGTCGGTTGCCCGGAACCGCGTCAAAGGCCGTGGTGGCCGTGCCATCGAGCGTGACGGTCAGCGGTGCGCCGTCCTGCATCGGCCCGACCGGCAGGGACAGGCCATCGCCCAGCACCCCGTCGAAGATCGTCAGGCGGATCGTCTGCCGTAGCAGCGCAATCTGGGCGAAGCTCTCAACCTCGGCCACCGCCTCCCACGCCGTCTTCGTCACCGTGGCGTCGGTCTCGTCGTGTTCGAGCCGAGTGTATTCCTTGATTTCGGCCAAGACGAACGGAGGGTTCGTGCTGATCCGGGTGCGCTGAACGATCATCTTCATCAGGCCACCTTTGCGGTGCTGATGTGCCGGAGGAACGCAGCTTTGTCGCGGGGCGGCATCGCCTCATAACAAGCGAGCGCGTAAGCTTTCAGCTCATTCTCAGTTGCGCAGCTGGCCCAATGTCGAGCATCTTCCATCCCGCCGAGGAACGGAGGCAGGGGATCACCTGCGCAGTCCAGGACGGTTGCAGCGACCTGCATCACGCAATCTTCGGGGATGGATCCAAGAAAGGCGCAAGCCAGCCCACCGCGTTCCGCGAGCGACAGGTGACGGAGGGCGATGACACTCAGGCCCTGGTAGGAAAAGGCATCCCCCAGAAACAGGGTGTAAGCCAACATCTTCGCCGTGCGCTTGTGCTCGGGCTTGATAAAGTCAGAAATACGCCCGATCTGACCCCGGTCTGCGCTGGCGCGTGCTTGATCCGGGGGAGCTGTGCTAAGTCCGTCCATGATCGATTCTCCCTTGCGGGTTTCGGTCGAGAGGTCAGCGGGGGATTGTTTGGCGACGTGCCCCGCTGACCGGCTTATGTTCAGATTCTCAATGCGGCTTATCCGATAGGCCCAATCTGTTGGTGACGTGGCGAGCGCAGAGCAGGAGACGGACGCGCTCGTGTTTGTCGTGAAGCTGAAGGTACCGGCCGTCGTTGTCGTCCGGGCGATCCCAAGTAGTGATGATCACCTCATCACCATCCAGCGCCACGCCTTGCAGGTGCATCAGCTCCTGCGTCTCGTCGTGGTCGAGGCCGACATAAACCCAACGGTCCTTCTCATCCTTGCCCCATGCCAGGAAGAAGTTCTCGGCAGGGCTAAAGGGATTTCCAGAACTGGCCGTCATTGCCCGCCCTCCTTGCCGGCTTCCGGCAT
>JBELMB010000028.1:0-43572 GCA_042088665.1 Sagittula sp. | reverse complement strand
TGGGGGCTGCGCGCGTGGCCATAACCTCTCAGCAGCCCTTCTTCCCGACGTGCTACGGGACGGAATTCACGGATCGCCTCTTCGGCCTGCGAAAGCGTGCAGCCACGGGTGCACACGAGTTCGATACGCTTTGCTCAGCTCTCAATATCGAACATCGGTTGACCCCACCGAAGTCGCCCCAGACCAACGGAATGGTCGAGCGCTTCAATGGCCGTATCTAGGAGGTTCTCCAAAGCCACCACTTCCGCTCCGGAGAACAGCTGGAGACGACGATGCACCGCTACGTCTGGCTCTATAACCAGCAGCTCCCGCAATCAGCCCTGGGCAGCAAGACGCCCTTGCAGGCGATGAAGGACTGGCACCAACTCAAGCCGGAGCTGTTCAAGAAACAGCCATACTACCTGCCGGGATGTAACATCTAACGGCGCGTTCGGACCACTCGGTGGCCATCGGCCAGTTGGATGCGTCAAAATCAAGACTGTCCCAACCTACCGGGTCTGAACATGATACGGCCAGCAAGCCCTGCCTCGTCGCGTTTCCTCAGATGACGTCAGCGAAGCCTGGCTAGAGGAGCGAGATGGACGACCGGGCCGAAAGCGCGTCTTTCTCGAGTTTGCCGACCATCATCAGGTGCCAGTCGAGACCTGTCTGCCCGTCCGATTTAGCCTCTGCCAAGGCCTTGTGTGCTGCGCGGGCGTTGCTTGCGCTCAGCGACAAGGCCTCCGCGACCATGGCGCGTGACTGTTTGATTTCTGCGACTCGCGCGTCGAAGGCCGTTTCTGTCAACTCACCAGCCAGCATCCGTTCGCGAAGCGTGGCGAGTTCCCGGGCTTGCGAGGCCAGCAAGTCAGGCAGGCCTTGTTCGACCAGTTGCATCTGGTCACGGGTGCGCGTGATCGACGGCGTCACCCGCGAGAGGGACACCAGTTCCATGCGCGCGTCGACTTGCTTTTTCCCGGCGGCGTGACCGGCAACCGCGCCAACGGTGCCCCCGGCCAGAGCTCCGGCGAGGCAGTTTGCCCCCGATGACGTCGAGACCACGGCCAATCCGCAGCCCGCGGCCGCGCCTACTTTGGCGCCCCGTGTCATGGCACGTCGCATCAGATCGTTGGACAGGCGGTCAAGGGCGGTGGCTTGCTCGGTCAGTTGCGCTTCCTGCGCGGTGACATCCTGCAGGGTCGGAGTTTCAGTCAGTGTCTGGGTCCTGGTGACTTCGGGTCGAAACCCACATCCGGCGGCAACAATGGCAAGGGCCACACAGAGGAACGGAATAAAGCGCGACACGGGTACTCTCCTTTTGGGACATGATCAGCGGGCGAGCCGCTTTTGTCCTGCTGTCGCAATGAAATCAGGCGGAATTTGGGCAAATTGTCATCTCATGTGAGACAATTGCAAACCTCAGAGCGAAAAGCGTTTTATGACACGATCCACAGTCTCGCCGGACCTGCGGGTCTTGTGGTTTTCGATCCGTTCCACATCGACAAACCCCATGCGGTCATAGTAGGCCAGCCCTCCGGTATTGTCAGAGGTAATGGCCGCCACGATGGCCTCTCCGCCCCGGGCACGGCAAGCCGCCAGCGTTGCCTCGAACAAGGCACGCCCCGCGCCTTTCACCGGCGCGCGACGATCGGTGAAGGTGCCCACGCCATAGACACCCGGCGGATCCTCAAAGCAGACCTGAAAGCCGAGGATACGCCTGTCCTGCGTGACAACATGCGACAGCACCGGACCTTGCAGGAACTCGCCTGCAAATCCTTCCGATGTGAAGGGATCTTCATAGGCGGTGCTGCCGCCCAGCGCGATGATGTGGTTCAATAGCACGGCGCAGTCGGGAACATCTTCTGCCGTCATCGGGCGCACGGAGAGCATCACATGCTCTCCTGCAGAGACGCATGTCGCGCGGTGAAGTCCCGTCTCACCTCCAGCGGTGGACGCAGGCGAATGGTCAGATCGGCAATCATATCCATGTCCGGCGCGCCAAAGAACCTGTCGGCCTCGCTGCGGGTGAAACCGGCGATCTGCGTGGCCTCCATCCAGGCGCTGATCTTGTCGGCTTTCTTGATCTGCCGCTTCAACCTGACCTGAGGCACCGCAGGCAAGCCGAACCGCAGATGCACCGCCGCGGCAAGCCGTTTGTCCAACTCGTCATAACCCGGTCCCACGGCGGCCTTGACCGGCGAGATCATGTCCCCGATCACGTACTCCGGCGCGTCATGCAGCAAGGCGGTCAGACGCTCACCCGCCGGGGCCTTCGGGCACAGACGGCCAAATATCTCTTCGACCAGCAAGGAATGCTCTGCGACGGAATAGGCAAAATCCCCTGCCGTCTGGCCGTTCCAACGGGCCACGAAAGCAAGACCATGGGCGATGTCCTCGATCTCGATGTCGACGGGGGTCGGGTCCAGCAGATCCAGCCTGCGGCCGGACAACATGCGTTGCCATGCACGGGGGGGTTTGGCCATGGGTGTCCTCGGGTGCTGCGCCTTGGGCTGCTGATTACGGCCTCTGACCGCGCCTGTAAATCGCGTGAGCGCATCTCTTTGTTCGGCAAGCGGTTGTGCGTTAAGGACGCGTAAACCAGTTTGGCGCAAAGGTCCCGACACAGCTATTCGGGGCACAAGCACGTTGTCACTAAACCTGTTGGATGCTACCTGCCCCCGCACGTATCCCGGCGGTGAAACGCGCCGGAACCCGTTTTTGAGAGGCAGAGGAACTGCAATGTCGCAAGATTACATCGTGAAAGACATCGCGCTGGCAGAGTTTGGTCGCAAAGAGCTGAACATCGCCGAAACGGAGATGCCGGGCCTGATGGCGCTGCGCGAGGAATACGGTGAGAGCAAGCCGCTGTCCGGCGCGCGCATCGTTGGCTCTCTGCACATGACGATCCAGACGGCGGTTCTGATCGAAACGCTGGTGGCTTTGGGCGCCGATGTGCGCTGGGCGTCCTGCAACATCTTCTCCACCCAGGACCATGCCGCTGCGGCCATTGCGGCTGGTGGAACGCCGGTCTTTGCGATCAAGGGTCAGTCGCTCGAAGAGCATTGGGACTACCTCGACAAGAGCTTTCTCTTTGACGATGGCCCCAACATGATTCTCGACGATGGTGGCGATGCCACGCTCTACGTGCTGCTGGGCGCTCGGGCCGAGGCCGGCGAAGATATCATTCCCGTTCCGCAATCCGAAGAAGAGATCGTCATCAAGGCACAGATCAAGAAGCGCATGGCAGCGAGCCCCGGCTGGTTCACCAAGACGCGCGACCAGATCAAGGGTGTCTCGGAAGAGACGACCACAGGCGTGCATCGTTTGTATGACCTGCACAAGAACGGCCAGCTGCCTTTCCCGGCAATCAATGTGAACGACAGCGTGACCAAGTCGAAGTTTGACAACAAGTATGGCTGCAAGGAATCGCTGGTCGACGGCATTCGCCGTGCCACCGACACGATGATGGCGGGCAAGGTGGCCGTGGTCTGTGGCTATGGCGATGTGGGCAAGGGATCTGCGGCGTCGCTGGCCGGTGCCGGTGCGCGGGTGAAGGTGACCGAAGCGGACCCGATCTGCGCGCTGCAGGCGGCCATGGACGGGTTCGAAGTGGTGCTGCTGGAAGAGGTTGTCAATTCTGCCGATGTCTTCATCACCACGACCGGCAACAAGGACGTGATCCGGATCGAGCATATGCGCGAGATGAAGGACATGGCCATCGTCGGCAACATTGGCCATTTCGACAATGAGATCCAGGTCGCGGCGCTGAAGAACCACAAGTGGACGAACATCAAGGAACAGGTGGATATGATCGAGATGCCTTCGGGCAATCGTCTCATCCTGCTGTCCGAAGGGCGTCTGCTGAACCTTGGCAATGCCACCGGTCATCCGTCCTTCGTGATGTCGGCGTCCTTCACCAATCAGGTGCTGGCCCAGATCGAGCTTTGGATGAGCGGCGAAAACTACGCGCCGGGTGTGTTCATCCTGCCCAAGCATCTCGATGAAAAGGTGGCGCGCCTGCATCTTGGCCGGATCGGCGTCAAGCTGACCGAGCTGAGCACGGAGCAGGCGGCCTATATCGGGGTGAAGCCGGAAGGGCCGTTCAAGCCCGAGCATTACCGCTATTGATGCGTCCCTGATGCGCCGCCCGGTCGTTCCGGGCGATGGTGTCATGCTATCCGCGATCTGTCAGCCGCGGCGATAGGCAAACCAGTTGGGGTCGCGCGAGTCGCGGCCCATCATGATGAAGCCAAGCTTTTCCAGTATCCGGCGAGAGGCCAGATTGTCCGGCAGGACGCGGGCACTGAGCGGGCGAGGCGCGCTCTGCTTCAGCAAGCTTTCAATCGCGGTGCGTGCCAACCCCTGCCCCCAGTGATCTCTTCCGAGCCAATAGCTGAGTTCTGCCAGCTTGGGCTCTGTGGGCAAGACGCCGAACGCCAGGCGCACTTGGCCGACAACCTCTCCTTGCTGTTCGATGGCGCGCACCATGTGGTGTTGGCCGTTGATCGACACATCCAGCAGCGTCCGTGCCAGATCGTCCGTCAGTGGATCAGGATAGGTCTCCGGCAGCATGGTCCAGACGGCGGGGTCGTCCAGCAACGCGCGGAACCGGGTCAGGTCGGACATGCGCCAAGGGCGCAGGATCACCGACGCGCGCTCGGCCTCCACGATGACGTCTGCGCCGGTGATGTCATCCAAGGTCGCGGCGGACACCCACCCCGACTGCATCGGATCATACGCCAGCGGGATGTTCATGTCCCGGCAATGCGCCAGCTCAGCCGCTGACAAAGGACCAAGGGACCTTGGCCGGTCCACGCGTAATTCTGTCCCGGAGGACAAGCGAACAACATTTTCTTCGCGAAACTGATACGACATCAGCGCACTCCCCACTCTCGCTGCAACGGTGCGATTAACCGATTCTCGCTAAGGGAAGAATATGTGTTTTTTACCCTTACTTTTGATGGGCGCATTTGATGCGTTCGACAGTCCAATTGCGCGCGCAGGTTACACCAAAGTAGAGTTTTGGGACGTCTGATCCGTCAACTTGCCCGTTTTCGGGGAGTGACACTGTCGTCGCTCAGCCAACGGGCCAGCATTGTCAAAAGTTCCACCCGGCGGACGGGCTTTGACAGGAAATCTGACATGCCTGCCTCAAGACAGGCACTGCGGTCTTCGACCATGGCGTTTGCTGTCAGGGCCACGATGGGGCAGGTGCGCAGATCATTGCGTGTTTCCAGCGCACGGATGTGTTGGGTGGCATCGTAGCCATTCATCACCGGCATGGAGACATCCATCAGCACGAGATCCGGCATCAGCTGCGCGTACATGGTGACGGCTTCTTGGCCATTGCAGGCCACCTCCAGCCGAATGTCGGTCTTGGCCAGCAATTTTCGGATCACCAATTGGTTGGTGGCGTTGTCCTCGGCCAGCAGAACAGTCTTGCCGTTCAGCGCGTCAAGGCTGTCTGCCGCGGGGTCCTGTGGAATGACACCGATGGTCTGGGTCCCCAGTCCCAGTGTGGCGCAAATTGCGCCGGCCAATGGCTCTGGCGCGGGGGGTTTGCGCAGGGCCAAGACGAACCCCATCTGTTCCGCCTGCGCGTTGGAAACATCCTTGTCCGCACGTGTCAGGACAAAACAGGGCAGGCCCCCCGGCGCCGCAAGGGCGCGCAACGGGTTCTGCACATTCTCGCCGGACCGATCGACCATGCTGCAGCCAACCAGACCAAGGTCTGGTGGCGTGCCCTGTCTTTGGTACGCGTTGTAAAGATCGCGGGCTTCATCAGCGGATCGGGCGACCACCGGTTTGATCCCGAGACCTGTCAGGATGGTACGCAGGGCATTGCGCGTCACATCCAGTTCTTCAAGGACCAGCACCCGTTTGCCCGTCAATGCTGCGCGTGTCCCGCGCCAAAAGGCGATGTCCTCCGGGGGATTTGGCGCCGCGGCCAGGGGCACGCGGATCTCGAAGACGGAGCCTGCGCCGGGCTTGGACCGCGCACTCATGGTGCCACCCATCAGCCGCACGAGGCGTAGAGTGATCGCCAGCCCCAGCCCCGTGCCCTGAAACACGCGGGTGTCGGTGTTGTCGATCTGCGAGAATTCCTCGAAGACGTGGTCCAGCTTGTCCTCCGAGATGCCGACACCGGTGTCGGTGATCTTCAGGATGACCTGATCGTTTTCGGTCTGGTTCAGCCAGATGTGGATATGGCCCTGCGGCGTGAACTTGACCGCGTTGCCCACCACGTTGAGCAGACACTGCCGAAGCCGTGCCGAATCGCCGATCACCATCAAGGGGGGATCGAGCACGCTTTCAACGACGATCTCCACTGACTTTGCAGCAGCCGCGGGCGAAAACAACGCGGCCACGTCCTGCACCAAGCCCAGCAAGTCGAATGCCTCTTCGCGCACCTGCATCTTGCCGGCCTCGATCTTGGAGAAGTCGAGGATATCGTTGATTATGGTCAGCAGCGCCACGGCGGAGGAAGAAATCGTCGTGGTCAGCGAGCGTTGCTCCTGCGTCAGTTCGTTTTGTTCCAAAAGCTCCGACATGGCGATGATGCCGTTCATCGGTGTCCGGATCTCATGGCTCATGTTGGCGAGAAAGGCGGATTTGGTTCGTTCGGCGGCCTCTGCCTCCCTGCGGGCCTGGTCGAGCGTGACGGCTGTATTCCGCAGCTTCATCGAAATCAGCATAACGACGGCGAAGGGGATCAGCATGACGACAATGATGATGGCGCCGATCGCCAGCGCCAATCCACGGAACAGGCTTTTTACTTCTGTGGCTTCCTCGGTGACATCGACATAAAGCTCTGAAACACCGACGAATTTCCCATCGATGAAGATGGGGTAGTAGGACTCTGCGTAATGCGTGGGTAAATTGGGTTCGTGCTCACCGCTGCACAGCTCTGTGACGGGAGCACGGGTCCGAAGGGCACGTGACAAGAGGGTTTCAGTCTCTGCCACACCGCCAGTGCCCACAACTGCATGTTCATGATGGTGAGGATGCGCTCCGACGAACCTGCCCCCCAGTTCCGTCTTGAACACGGTCTCCCCCTGCAAGTCGTGGACCTGAAGTTTGAACACGTTGCCATTTGTCACGAAGCCGGTGATGCCTTCCAGAAGCTCCGCGCTGGCCTCTGACCCCTGGAGAACGGACAGCAGGTCGTGTTCGTGATGCAAGAGATGATCGAGCCAGAGCGCCGCAGTGGCCTGAGCCCGCATTTCCAGATCGCGGTCGGCCGTCCGCTGGACGAGATGATTGCCCATCCAGAGCGCCAGCGCGATTGCCGCCGCCGCGGCTGCAGAAATGTAGAGCGTTCGGCTCATGCCAGGGGACCTCAAGTCAGGTCCCTGAATCTCTAGCTTTCAGGACTTAACGACCTGTGAACCGCAGCTCAGACCTGAACAAGTTGAGAGACATGGCCCTCGCGCTGGACCGCTGGATCATGCGCCTTGCGGTTGAAAACCTCTCGGACCATGGGTTCGAAATGCGCCAGCGGATGGGCGTCGTAGTCAGGGTCAAAGGCGCTTTGATCCCAGCGTTCGCAAAAGGTTGCGCAGCTGTCGAAACAGGGATGGTCCTTGTAGCGGTCGCGCGCGTCGCGATCCCATCCATAGTGATGACCGTAGTAGAGCATCTGGAAGATGCCGTGATGCTCGACCACCCAGGCCACGTCCCAGCGCACAAAGGGCCGGATCACTTCGGCGGACATGCGGTCGTGGTTCTGCGGGGCAAGCCCGTCGCCGATGTCATGCAGCAAGGCCCCGACGATCCAGTCCACGTCAGCGCCATCCCGCTCCGCCCGCGTGGCGGATTGCAGCCCATGTTCGAGACGGGTGATCCTGTAGCCTTCGAGCGTGGCCTCCCCGGCGCGGCGCAATTCCTCAAGGACCCGATCGGCTGTCAGGGCCAGAAACGGCTTCTCCAGCTTCTCGAGCAGCATGTAGTCTTCCTTCGTGCCATCCTTCATCTGGGTGAAGCTGACGGTTTGGGCTTCGCTCATGCTTTTGCTCCTTGGGTTTGCGGGGGTGCCGGGGTGCTGTTTGGCGTTCCGGGCGGTTCGAGACACAGGTTAGAGCGCTGGTCCGGTGCAGTCAAAGGGCGTGCCGCGGGGCGTCAGGTGCCGTGGGCAGGCTGGCACGGAACGCTCTGACAGATCTGTCGCAATTGCGACCTTGCCTGCCTCGGACCCCGACAATGGGGAGCAAGTCGAGGCCGATCCCCCTTGTCAGGGGTACGAGACCCGGTACCATGGTGCCATCAGGCGAGGTGCGGCGTGGGCGCAAGGCCCTGATCGCACAAGACAACAAGGAGTTTGCCATGGGACGGCGCGACGAGCTGATCGAGAAATATGCAGATGATCTGCGCACCAAATGCGGGATGGAGCCCGATATGGACCTGCTGAAGAAGGTGACCATTGGGTGTGGGCCGTCAATCTATGACTCGGATGCCTCCACCGTGGCCAGCTCCCAGCCGGGAGAGCTTGAAACCGTCAAGAAGAACTTTCTCGTCAAGAAGCTTGGCTTGGCGGACAGCGACGATTTGATCGAGGCGATCAATCAGGTGGTCGAAGTTTACGGCAAGTCAGAGCGCAACAAATACCGGGCGGTTGTCTACTATATGCTGACCAAACATTTCGGCAAGGAAGGCGTCTACGGCTGACCCGCCTTCCTTCCGGCCACAGGTCGGGGCGCCACATGGCCGCCGGGTGATAAAAACGGGCAAGGTCATGAGCGGACCGCATTGGGTTTGTGTGAAATTGCGCAGATTATCGAGTTGCTTGAAAAGCCCCCGCCGCCTAGGGTTTCCGAGAGCTGGCTAGAACGGTCGGGCCCGTAGATTTCGTTTCACGTGTGGTGCGTAGGGAGCACGTGGGTGAGCGGGGAGCCCTGTCGTTACACCGGGGCTCCCCCTTTTTTTTGTCCTGCGCTTGCGCGGCCGCCACGGGCCGCGCCGCTCTGAACTCAGAACAGTGTCAGAACGATCCCCATAAGTGCGCAGGCCAGCGTGGCATAGCCGCCGTCGATCGCGGTCAGTGCGAGAGGGCGCATGCCATAGGCGTTGTTGATCGCAATCCACGGCGTGATGAAGAACAATCCGATTCCAAGGCCGCTGACCAACCCGGCGCCGAGTGTCTCGACCCCGCTGAGGGCAAAGATGTGGCGCATCATTCCTGCCACCAGAAGCTGCATCACAAAGGTAAAGGCAAAGAGCCCGGGGCTTTGACCACCTTCGGGTTTTCCATCCGCGCCCACCGGGATCTTTGCAGCGGCCATCCAGGGCGTGGCGAGGGCCATGTACCAGACCGCTCCGGCGGCAAAGGCCACAAAGGCGGCGGCGATTACATTGATGAATTCCAGCATGTCTGTCTCTCCCGTCCCATGCCTTACCAGCTTCGACACTGGCGGTGATCCGTCAACTCTGCTACAGGTTGACGATATTGTGATCGGTAAATCCGCAAATTTGCGAGACAATCTTGGCTACAATCTACGTCTAACTCTTTGAAACCGGCTTTCTGCCATTGGGATGGAGGGTGCCATTCCGTTTTCAGTGCGACGTCATCCCGAGTTCAATGCGCTCTACGTGCGTTACGCTCGGACCATCACACGCGAGGATCTGCGCATCCTCTTTTCGGCGCTTTATCCCGATCATCAGGTTGGGTTGCATTCCCGAAGTCTTGTCGATCTGTCCGACATTGACTCGGTCGACGTGGGATTCAAGGAATTGCACTGGCTCAGTCATCGGGTACAGGAGGTGCGCTCGCCCCGGTCGGCGCTGCGCATAGGGATTCACGCGCCCGGTGCCGTGGCCTATGGGATCGCGCGGATTTACCAGCAAGTCACTGAAAGCGAAGGCGAGATCGAGGTCATGGTCCACGAAGAGCGGGCCGCGGTCTTGAAATGGCTGGATCTGCCGGATCTCGCGCTGCTGAATCCCGGTCCACCGGAAGAACCGGGCGAAGTGCCTAGGCTTGCCCGCTAAACCCCCCCATCTCGCAGACCAGACGCCATTCTGATTCGGTGACCGGTTGCACAGACAGGCGCGCGTTCTTGACCAGCACCATCTCGGCCAGCCGGGCCTCGGCCTTGATCTGATCCAGCGTAACGGCGACGGGCAGGGGCTGCAGGGCCTTGATATCGACGCACTCCCAGCGGGGATCGTCCGTGCTGCTGTCGGGGTGCGATTCGGTGATCACCTCGACAAGGCCAACAACTGCCTTGGCTTTTTGTGAGTGATAGAAGAACCCGAGATCCCCAATCTTCATCTCGCGCATGAAGTTGCGGGCCTGGTAGTTGCGCACGCCATCCCATTCCTCGCCCAGGTCGCCCTTGGCCACCTGATCCTGCCAGGACCAGGTGTCGGGTTCCGACTTGAACAGCCAGTGGTTCATCCCACCACCTTTTTCCAAGGCCGCAGGGTGACCTCTTCGAACAGACCGGCGGCGGCGTAGGGATCGTTGGCGGCCCAGTTTTCCGCCGCGCCGAAATCCGCCACGTCCAGCACGATCAGGCTGCCGCACATCTCGCCTGCGGTGTCGAGCAGCGGGCCCGCCATGGAGACGACGCCGGTTTCTTCGATATAGGCGAGATGCGCGTCGCGGTTGGCCTTGCGGATGTCGAGCGCGCCAGCCTTGTCCTGGCACATGAGGGCTACAAGCATGTCATTCTTCCTTCAGAGGTCTGGAGAGGAGTTGATCCATCGCCGCGGCCACGGTCAAGCGCCCTTCGGTCAGGGCGGCGGTTGCGGTACAAATGGGCAGGCTCAGCGCATGGCGCCGGGCGAGGTGGGCCGTGGCGCGCGCTGTCGCGGCACCTTCGACGGTGATCGTGGGGTCGAACGCGGCTCCGGCGCCCAACGCCTGCCCAAAGCGAAAGTTGCGCGAGCCAGTCGAGGTGCAAGTCAGGGTCAGGTCGCCCAGCCCGGACAGTCCCGAAAGGGTCTGGGGCCGCGCGCCAAGATGCACGGCAAGCCGGGTCATCTCGGCAAAACCGCGGGACAGGATCGCGGCGCGGGCACTGTCGCCCAGACCCGCGCCGATACAGACCCCGCAGGCGATGGCGATCACGTTCTTCAGGGCTCCGCCCAGCTCTGCCCCGGTGACATCCGTGCTGCGGTAAAGCCGCAGAACAGGCGTTGACAGATCCTGTTGAAGGCTCTGACCGGCGGTCTCATCCGCGCAGGCGAGGGTCAGCGCCGTAGGCAGACCCCGGGCGATGTCGGCAGCAAAGCTTGGCCCGGTCAGGACGGCGATGCGCGCGCCGGGAAGGGCCTCTGCCGCGATAGAACTGAGCGCCCGCCCGCTGGCGAGATCCAGCCCCTTGCAACACAGCACCCATGTGCCGGGATCTGTCCCTTTGGGCAGGGCGTTCAGGACCTGGGCCAATTGCTGCGCCGGAACCGCAAGCAACCTAAGAGGCGCGGCGCAGGCGGTCATGAGGTCAGCTGTGGGCAGGATGCTGGCGGGCAGAGGCACATCCGGAAGACGCGGCGCCCTGCGTGTCGCGGTGATCTGTGCCACGGCGTCCGGGTCGCGCGCCCAGAGCGTGACCTGCCGTCCATCACGTGCCAGCGCCACGGCGAGCGCGGTGCCAAAGGCGCCCGCACCCAGAACGCTCAGGCTCATGCCTTGGCGCCTTTCTTTCCCGATCCGATCAGCGGGGCCGCGGTCTGGTCGAGGGGCCATCGGGGGCGCGCCGACAGTGTCATGTCGTGCTGCAGACCGTCTGCCAGAAGCGCGCCGCCCGCATAGGCAATCATCGCAGCATTGTCGGTGCACAGCCGCAACGGCGGCGCGGTAAACCGTAGCCCGTTTTGCGTACAAAGCGCGTCAAGCCCCGCGCGGATCGTCTGGTTGGCCGCGACGCCCCCGGCCACCGCGAGGCCTGGCTCCGTGGGATTGGTCTGCATGTAAGTGGCCATGGCACGCCGCGCCTTTTCCACCAATACGTCGCTGACCGCCGCCTGAAACCCTGCGCAGAGATCCTTGCGATCCTGCCGTGTCAATCCGGATTGCGCAGTTACGAGCGCGTCGCGCTGGCGCATCAGCGCGGTCTTCAACCCGGAAAAGGACATGTCGCAGCCGGGTCTGTCCAGCAAGGGTCGGGGAAAGCGGAACCGTTCTGGATCCCCTTCGCGCGCGGCGGCCTCGACCGAGGGACCGCCCGGCTGGGTCAAGCCCAACAGGCGCGCGGTCTTGTCAAAGGCCTCGCCCGGGGCATCATCGATCGTGCCGCCAAGACGTTGAAACTCTTGTGGACCGCGCACGATCAGGAACTGGCAATGTCCACCAGAGACCAGCAGCATCAGGTAGGGAAAGGCCAGATCATCGGTCAGTCGCGGCGTCAGCGCGTGCCCGGCGAGGTGATTCACCCCCACAAGAGGCAGGCCCAACCCGGTGGCCAGCCCCTTGGCCATCATCACACCCGAAAGCACGCCGCCGATCAGCCCCGGCCCCGCGGTGACGGCAATGGCGTCCACATCCCGCAATGCCTTGCCTGCCTCCTGCAGCGCGGACCGGACACAGCCGTCCAGCCGTTCCGCATGGGCGCGGGCGGCAATTTCCGGCACGACGCCGCCAAAGGCCGCGTGCAGGCGGTTTTGACCTTCGACCACCGAGGCATGGATCTGCCGTCCCTGCACCAGCGCCGCGGCGGTGTCGTCGCAGCTGCTTTCAAGGCCAAGGATCAGCGGGTTTTGGGTCATGGGGGGCTCACGTTGCGAAAGCAGGCGTCAACAGGTAGCACTGGCGGAGGACCCCTTCAACGCAAGACAGGAGGCGATCTTTCCATGGCGTCTTCTTCTCCGGTGTTGCTGATGCTGCGCCCGCGGGCCGCATCAGAACGTTTCGTGACGCAACTGGGGCCAGACGCACCCGCGCATCGGTTGGTGATCTCTCCGCGCTTCGAGATCGTGCATTGCGGTGTATTGCCGGATCTCGACCCGTTCATGGGTCTGATCTTCAGCTCTGCGCATGGGGTGGCGGCGTTTCGCGCGCGGGCGTCGGTGGTGAATCTACCGGTCTATGCGGTGGGGGATGCCACGGCGCAGGCCGCCCGCAGCGCCGGGTTTCACACGTGGTCCGCCGAGGGAGACGCCGATGCGCTGGTCACGGGCCTGTGCGCGCGCGGCCTGACCGGCCCCCTGCTGCACATCCGCGGAGAGCACACCCGCGGGGAGATCGCTGCGCGCCTCACGCAGGAGGGAATCAGCACTCGGGAGGCGGTCCTGTACAAGCAGCCGGTGGTGCCGCTAACAGACGAGGCTCGGCAGGTTCTTGCACAAGATCATACCATTGTGATGCCCCTTTTTTCACCGCGAACCGGGCGCTTGCTGGCCGATGAGGCAATAAACGCGCAGCTTCTTGTCGCGGCGATGAGCGAAGCGGTGGCCAAGGCGACCTCATCGTTCCATATAAGAGACCTAAGGGTTGCCCCGCGTCCCGACTCGGCTGCCATGGCGCAGACGACTTTGGCGCTTTTGCATTTGGCGCGGGCTGGGGAGGATACGTCCAGCCGGTAATTTCGACTGGACTGATTTTGAAAGGGTGAGACGACGTGGCAGGCACGACCGAGGAAACAGCGGGCGGGACCGCAGCCGAGGACACGACCAAGGCAGATGATGCAACTGCAGTGACCGAAGAGTCCCCCCTGGACGGCACAGATATGGTGGACGCTGAGGACACGGTGGATGGCGCGGATGCCTCTGACGCGGTGACCGACGAGGCGTCCAGCGACGATGTGGCCCCCGAATCCGATGCGGATGAGACCCAGTCGGACCCCGAAGAGGCTGACGCCACAGAGGCAGAGGCCCCAGAGGGGTCGGATCCGGCAGAGGACACCGAAACGGTGTCTGATGATGATCCTCAGACAGATAGCGCCGAGGTCGAAGCAGATGCCGCGGAAACCGGGTCTGCCGATCAGGATTCGGCGGAAACGGAGCCTGCGGAGATCGAGCCAGAGGAAGCTGTTGTCGAGGACAACGCGCCCGAGGAACCGGCCGAAGCCCCTGAACCCGCAGAAATGCCTGAGCCCGTAGAGACGCCCGAACCGGCTGCTCCTGCGCCGCAGATCATCAAGGAAACCACGATCGAGCGCAAAGCAGGTTTTGTCCCGATGCTGCTGGGTGGCGCTGTTGCCGCGGGCCTTGGTTTTGGCGCCTCGGAACTGCTGAACTTTGGCCCGCCGCCCGAGCAGGAGCCGTTCAATATCGAAACCCGCGCGGTGCTCTCTGATCAGGCCGACCAGTTGTCCGAGCTGACCTCCGGGTTGGAAGCGGCGCAGTCATCTGTCGGCGATGTGTCTGCCGCGGTGGATGCGATTGATCTGTCCCCGCTCGCACAATCCGTTGCAGGCGTTGAACAGAGCCTTGCGGCCTTTGAAGTGGACTTGACCGGGGTCGATGGACGCTTTGACGAGGTGGCCAGCAGCCTGAGCGATATGACCGCGACCCTCGCCGCGCTGGATGCGCGCCTTGATGGGTCGGAAACCCGGGTTGCGGCGCTCGATTCGCGCCTGACGGATCTGGGCGACCGACTGGGTGAAGTGGACGCGCGCCTTTTGGTGATCGAGAAACGCCCGGTCGAGGAATCAGTCTCCCCCGACGTGATTGCCGTATACGAACGTGAGCTGAACGCGCTGCGCGAAGAGATCATCGCCCAGCGTGCCACGATCACCGACGAACGCATGGCGCTGCGCGAGGAAATCTCTGCCCAGCGTGAAGGCCTGAGCGCCGAGATCACCGCACAACAGGAAGCGCTGAGCGCGGAGATTGCCGATCAGCGTGTTACGCTCGAATCCGAGAAATCCGCGATGCTGGATGAGTTCGCGACGCAGAAGGCCGATGTCGAAGCCATCATCGATGCAGCCCGTGCCGCCGAAATCAGTGCCGAGGAACAGGCGGCCCTTGCAGCGAGCCGTGCCGCTTTGGCCGACCTGATGGCACGTGCGCAAGAAGGCACCAGCTTTGCTGAACCGCTGGCGCAACTGTCCGAATACGGGCTCGAACTGCCAGAGGCACTCGCCACCGGTGCGGACAGCGGATTGCCGACTCTTGCTGCGCTGGCGACGGAGTTCCCCGGCGCTGCCCGGGCGGCGCTGAGCAGCGCCCGCGCCAGCATGGCCGACGCCGAAAGCGCCGAGACCGGCGGGGGCCTTGGTGGCTTCCTTCAAAACCAGCTGGGCGCGCGCTCTGTTGTGCCGCGGGAGGGGAATGACCCCGACGCGGTGCTGTCGCGCGCCGAGGCCGCCGTGAAAATCGGCGACCTGGACACCGCACTGACCGAGATCGCCGCTTTGCCGGAGGAGGCTCAAGCCGATCTTGCCGACTGGGTGGCCTCTGCAAACCTGCGGCGCGACGCGCTTGCCGGGGCTGCAGCGCTCGCTCAGGAACTGAACCAGCAATAAGGGTCACGAATTCATGCTTTGGTCACTAATCAAAATCGTGGTGTTCGTCGTGCTTGTCGCGGCGCTGACCTTTGGTCTGGGCTTTCTGATCGACAGCGACGGCAGCGGTCTGGCAGAGGCGCGGCTGACGCTGGGCGGTGTGGAATACACGCTGACGCCTGTGAAGCTGTTCATCGCGGCCGCCGTGCTGATCGGCGCGGTCTGGGCCTTTATCCTGCTGTTCGGTCTGTTGATCGCAACGCTGAAGTTCATCAATGGTGATGAGACGGCACTGTCGCGCTATTTTGACCGCAACCGGGAACGCAAGGGCTACGAGGCGCTGTCGCAGGGTCTGATGGCACTGGCCTCCGGCGAAGGGCGTCTGGCGATTGCCAAGGCCCAGAAGGCGGAGAAATACCTTCACAAGCCAGAGCTGACGGATCTGATCAGCGCGCAGGCCGCCGAAATGATGGGCGACCATCGCAAGGCCGAAGAGGTGTACAAACGCCTGCTGAAAGCAGAGAACACGCGCTTTGTCGGCATCCGTGGCATCATGAAGCAAAAGCTGGACGGGGGTGACACTGACACCGCGCTCCAGTTGGCGGAACGTGCCTTTGCGATCAAGCCCAAGCACACCGAAGTGCAGGACACTCTGCTGCAGTTGCAGGCGGAAAAGCAGGATTGGGAAGGTGCGCGCAAGACACTGTCGGCCAAGCTCAAGCACGGTGCCTTGCCGCGCGACGTCTACAAGCGTCGCGATGCTGTTCTTTCGTTGTCCGCTGCGACAGAGATCGACGATGCAGAGGCCAGCCAAAAGGCCGCCGATGCCGCGATCGAGGCCAATCGCAATGCGCCCGATCTGGTGCCTGCCGCTGCCATGGCGGCCCGTGCGTTTATCGCGCAGGACCGGAGTCGCAACGCCATGAAGGTCCTGAAAAAAGCGTGGGAAAGCCATCCGCATCCGGATCTGGCCGCCGCCTACGCCGAGATCGCGCCGAATGAAACGCCCGCCGAGCGCGTCACGCGCTTTGTGCAGTTGACCCGGATCAATCCGGAGCACCGCGAGACAAAGCTGCTGAAGGCAGAACTCAACCTCGTGGCAGAGAACTTTCCCGAGGCGCGCCGCAGCCTTGGCGACCTGCTGGAGAATGATCCGGACGCCCGTGTTCTGGCGATCATGGCGGCGATCGAAAAGGGCGAAGGCGGGTCTGATGCGGTGGTGCGCGGTTGGTTGGCCAAGGCCCTCACCGCGCCGCGTGGTCCGCAGTGGGTCTGTGACAATTGCAAGACCATCCATGCGGAATGGCGTCCGACCTGCACCAATTGCTCGGCCTTTGACACGCTCAGCTGGAAGACCCCGCCGCAATCCGAAGTGGTGCTTCCCGCTGGCGCCAACATGCTGCCCCTGATCGTGGGCGCCATCGAGGACCAGAGCGACACCGCGCCAGCGCCCGCCGAAGTGATCGAACCTGAGACGCCCGCCGCGGCGGTCTCGCCTGACACGGTCGATGCAGAAATCGTGGTCGACGAAAAGCGTGAGGTGGAAGCCGCAAAATAGCGCTTTCCACCGCGCGGGTGCTTTGCCAAGTGCCCGCGCTAGCGGTGTGCCGGCTTCCGCGATCTGGAAGTTACTCGGATTTTCTTTCGAAGCTCCCGCGCAGCATTGCGCCTAAAGCGGACTGTCGCAGGAAGAACTTGCCTTCCAGTACGACCTGCATCGCGCATACGTCAGCGGCATGGAGCAGGGTATCCGAAGCCATCGTGGCGCGGTTGGCGGATGCGCTGGGCGTGAAGCCAGCTAAGATGTTGGAATTTTGGGAAGATTAGTGAGAAGAATGGTGCCGGTGATAGGACTCGAACCTACGACCCCATCATTACGAATGACGTGCTCTACCAGCTGAGCTACACCGGCATCCTTCTCTTTTGCGGCCCTACTATGGTCCCACGAGTTACTACGCGCCTTGTCTGTCTCACTGGTCTCGAAAATCAATCTCGAGCGGACCCGCTAAGCAAGAAGGCCTGCAATACCAGCTGAGCCATTGAAGCACGCGGACGCCCGTTTAAACGCATTGGGCGGCCCGTTCAAGCCAAATCCAGAACGGAATTTCGCCGTCCCCACCATCTTGCGACTGGTCTCCGAGCAACCGCCAAGACCAAAGGTCAAGGCAAGACCGCAGCGTGAGAGCTGTGCTACAAGGTCTGCGTCGTCGCTCAACGTCTCACTGGTCATGCGCGCGACAAAGTCGATGATCGTGCCATTGTCCTTGCAGCCAAAGCAGTGCCAGGTGTTTTCCTTGGCCTCGCCACGCGCCTCCAGCGTGATCGACAGCGACGGCGTTCTGTCGTCATGAAGCGGGCAGAGCGCGCGCAACTGCGCGCCGCGCTTCTCATAGTTGATGCCGAACTGGTTCAGGATAGACGTAAAATCCCCATGTGTGTTCAAATGGTCAAACTTGATGTGTCTGCCCATCGGGGTCTCCTTCTATGTCCGGTTCATTTGTATCGGCTGAAGAAGAAGCGGGGAGCCGACAGGCGCGGGTCCTCGTGGTCTGATCGCGCAGGTCAGCTGTATGGCACTGCCACCGATCCTGTTCTAAACTGTTGGCATGGCGACAAGATTGGAACAGGCTGTCCTTGTGGCCAGCGCCCCTTCTGAAGTTCGATGGGACAGGATGGCCCAGACCATGCTGGATTTGGCTCTGCCGACAATCGGGTTTTGAGATCACCATCCATAACAAGTGCCTGTATGCGCCCACTGAGACCGGCACAGCAGGGCAGCGCCCCGCAGGACGCATCAGGCGGAGAATGCAAACGCCGCAACGATTGTGGCGGCAGCCCACTCGACGGCATCGTGCCCCGACATTTTGCGAGCTTCACCGACGAGAGCGTGACGCGCCTATGCCATATCCAAGAATGCAGCTGGTGATCTTCAACTTCAACAAATGAAAGATCGGCGCGGTCAATGCCAATACGCTTGCCCCGCTCATCCTGTCGCGGATCATTTATGAGGCGACCCACCGGGATATCCCGATGAAGGGCGGCACGCTGGTCGACGCTTTGGTTTCCGGCTTCCAAGTGGTGAGAGACGAGTTCACTTCGCTGGCCATCGTCGAAGCGCTGGCGGGCATCCGCAAGAGGCGCGTGTAACACACCGACCAGATCTCATCCGAGGTGCTGGTCGCGATCAAAGGCAATCCCGGCACCAAGATCATTTTCCGCGTCGGCAGTGATGACGCCAAACGCCTGCACGAGACGATCCAGGTGACCAAGCCGCGCGAGCTTTCCAACCAGTCAGACCATGCTTTTATCGCGCAGTACAAATCCGGCAACACCCAACGGGGCCGCAGCGTGCTGGTCGACTACCCCCAAACCGGCCATGCCACCCGCATTCAGCGCATGAACGAGGCAAGCTTCACCCGTCCCGTCGGAAGATGGCTATTCCGCGACCCGCACTTATCCCACAACCGAGTTGACCTTGGTTTTCAACGCGCTTTTTCTAGCGGCCGCATCGATGATTTCTGTTTAGGGCAGCCCTCAAAAAATCGTTGAAACGAAGCGCGTTGCGATACAGTGTCATACCTCTGCACCGCACTTCTTCGTCCCGTTTGCCTTTGGTATCTGGCCCAGTCGTACGCCTCTATCGCATAGCCCGTGGCGACGTTGCCCAGTTGCGGTGACGAACGTTTACCTGCCAGACCCGCGCCGCGCGGGTCCAGCCGAAAATCCGTCTCCGTGATCAAGCCGGGTGACGGGCATGAGAAAGGGTTTGCGCAAGACTTCGGCCAGGTTCGTCCGCTAAACGTGGGCCGTGGAGGTGCCATAGCCGATCACGCGCCCCCCAGCAGGATCGGATCAGATGCCAATGGTTCGGGCCCTTCTTCCGTAACTTCCAGCCCGATCCAGTTCCAGCCCGATCCAGTTCCAGCCCGATCCAGTTCCAGCCCGATCCAGTTCCAGTCTGTGGGCTGATCTGCCTGTTTCAAAACAGCGTCGCGGCCAAGGAAATCGCACTTTTTCATGTCGGTGAATTTTGACAGCCCGGCGTCCTGCAGCGTGTACTCTGTGCCAAAATCGCTGGGCCAACCGTG
Source organism: Sagittula sp. (assembly GCA_042088665.1). GTDB lineage: Bacteria > Pseudomonadota > Alphaproteobacteria > Rhodobacterales > Rhodobacteraceae > JBELMB01. The sequence continues at coordinate 24,122 of JBELMB010000028.1, read as the reverse complement.
ATACCCTTTTTCGATCCGCATCTCGCCAAGGGTTGTGATGGAAGGACAGGTCAGCATCGCCGTTGTCGCGGATGGTCTCTGTCTGGAACCAGAAGGCGCGTTCCCATCCGGCGGGCCGCCATCGTTTCGGCCAGACCCTGAGCGAGCGCGCCCGCAAGGGTCAACGGGCCTGGCTGCACCGGCCTGTGCGGCGGCACACAGTGGCAGCGGCATGCCCTGTGCCACGGCGGCCTATATGATTTCGAGGCCTTCGGGCGCATAGCGCAGCGGCGAGACCGCATGCACAACAGTTGCAAGACAAAACGGATGTTGACGGAAAGGCCGATCCTTCAGCGCCCTGTCGAACATCCCCACAACAAGCGCCACGTGCGATGTACTGTATTAGCTGACGCCGACAGGTTTGCTGATTGCCTTCATGCAGGAAAACGCCGTGTTCAGATCAAGGGCCGAAGACTCTGTCGCGGCACCTCCGGCCCAGATATGGACAGCGCCGTCACCCGCCGTTATGCCCTTGTCATCGACAAGACAGGGCAGGTTCACGCGATGCGCCGCCTGCGCGATGGCAGCTTCGACGTCACGACGCGCAAAGCACATGCGTCCGCCTTCGCGGCGTATCGCCCCTTTTTCGCACATCAACTACACCAGCTCCGGCGTACATTCGCCCATTCCGGTGCACGCCAGCCTGCCGGGCCAACTGTGTGGCGGGACGGCCATTTTTTGGGGAAGTTCCGGACATCACAGATATCTGGTGTGATGATTTGACGGCATTTGTACTGGGGTGTTCGTTCGGTTTTTAGGCCGCGCTGGTTCCTGCGGGCATCGACCTGCCGCACTGCCGCGAAAACAGCAACGCGGCGATGAATGACACCACACTCGCCCTCAAACAGCGCGGGCCTTTCGGGGGCAAAATGGTTGTGTCGATGCGGTTGATTCCAGAGCAGCGAATTTCAGGGGCTTTTCCGAAATGCCATGGCGCGCCCTTTTTACGTGGACAAGCCGGCGCAGATTGGCGTTGGGGATCTCGCCCAACCAGACTGCAGCGACCCGCCCGAGGGCAATGGCGTGCCCGCTTTCTGGGCCTGTGGTGTCAAACCACAAGCCACGTTGCGCGAGGCAAATCTGCCCTTTGCGATCACTCATGAGCCGGGAAAGACGCTGGTCTGCGACGTACCGGCGAGTTTTGACAAGCTGCCAAAAGCCCCGCAATGAAGCGCGTGACGCTCGAGATGTTTCTGGTCTTGGAGCGGTTGAAATTTTTCGGGATGACGGTGCCGTTCCTGAACACCACGCAATCGACCATTTCGGCGCGGACCGCGGGGCTGTCACGTTTTAGCGCCGCTCCGGATTCTCACTTGAGCGACCTTTCGTTCGCAAGCCAATTGGTTTTCCAGCCCGGGGCTGAGTGCCGCCAGCGTGGATTGTAGAAACCGGTGGTGTAGTCGAAGATCGCCATCTCAACGTCGCGACGCCTCCGCCCGGATTGCTGCCACAGCAGCTCGGCCCTGATGGTCTTCAAGACGTTGAGGAGGATCAGAAAACACTGTGGGGCACTGTCCTCCCGACGCTAGACAGGCACAGTGTCGTAGCAATTCCCGGTTCCGATCATGGACGCATGGACTCCATGCTGGCGCAGGATCTTCTGGTCATTCACCGTTTGATGTTGTCTTCCAATGGCCCACTCATCGCCAGGTTTTCCTCCGTGTAGCATGAGCAGGATTTCACTGGGTCTATACACCCTTTACGAGAACGGTGTCGCCACCAGCGCCACACAGAGCGACCCCGAAAACACCGAAGTCTGGGTCAGCATGCAGACCTTCTATGATGAGGCGGGCCTGACCCTCCGGGAGGTCATTGATCGCTGTCGTCCCTGACCTTGACCGAAGCGGAAGAGGCCTTCCTCGGGCGCGACGACACAAAGAGCTACGACGCCAGCGGCACCGCCACCCGCTCCGTCACCCGGTATGACGACGGCCGGTACGTTGAGATCGACTTCGCAGACTGCATACTTGTGAGCCGCCTCGAGACCGGCCCGGAGGATGCCTGCGACTGGTCCGCCAAAGCCTACGGCAACGACGCCAAGGCACACTCCTCGGCATCCTAACCACGCCAGACAGCCTTTGATCCAAAAGCAGAAGGGCATGGGTTCTATTCGCCAAGAGTGCGAGTGGCGGAGGTGCCGACAATGCATCGCAGAGTCGTGCCATTTAACGAAGTGCGCTCCTTCAAATCAGCAGTGGTGCGAACCATTTCCCTGCAGGGTTATGGGCAGAACGGTACCGAAGCGGAATTTCTTCGATTTTTGAATTTCATGGGGATTTGTAGCAACCCCAAAAATGACTGCATGTTATCGTTTTGGGCGCCGGTCGGGGGTGTGAAAACTTGACCACGAATGTATCGCGCGCGAGTTATGAGAGTTAGCGATAAAGGTGAAGGTCGCGGGCTTTTGGCGTAGCGCGTTGCCGTCGCTGGAGGTTTGCCGCGATTTTGCCTTGCTTGGGGGCCGGCAGTCCTATGGACTGGCGACACACCCCTACTGTTCTGAGGCTTTGCATGCTGTCCGACGTTCCTCAGCGGATTCACAAAATACAAATAGATTTGTATGACTTGGAGTTCAGCGCCTGGTCGCTTCGTCGTCAATGTAGCCCCCCACCCGTCTGGATTTCAGACGGGACACTGCAATTTTATGCCATGTCCAGAGCAGCAAGGACTTTAGGTTCGGCGCGAAAAAAGTTGTCACGGATACTGTAGGTTTTTTACGTTGTGTATTCGCCGTTTCAAGCAGTGTTTTGGCGTCCCTGCGTCAGCAATTTGGCATCTGCTTGATTTTTGAGCTCACAAATTCTGTCGACGTAGGGTTTCTATTCTCGGTGTAGGTTCGTCACCTATTACGATCCCATGAACTGCTTCCGTCATATTGTATGTCGAGTGTGAGTTCCGAAATTCAATTTGGTCTATAATAATGGTTCATTCAATTTTGGAATCGACTTTGATAGAAAACTCTTTTTGGGGACCCCAAATTGCCTGATAGGTTGTCACCCGCGGTCGTTTTGAAAGCGCCAGCGCCAGAAACGCCAAAACACCCCAAAATAACAGAATCGACCACCACATCCAAATTGGTGCATTCGAAAGCCACATCCCTTGTAGAACAACCCACGCGGACATTATCAAAAGCGCGTATCCCATCATTTTGTGAAAAACTTCGAATACGCGCCGTCTGGGTGTCATTGAATAGTGATCTCCGAACAGGCTGCCATTCGGTCTTGGATCTGTTGGTCCGCCTTTTGTGCCGCGCAGAAGGCCTGAGAGATATTGCAAGAGAACAGCCAGCAAGATTCCGCGCCCAAACCAAATGTGATAATGTTGCGGAGCTCGTGACATGCCATCTGAAAGGATGACTCCCAAGCCAAGGGCCATCGAAACACCAGCTGCGATTTGCAGCGTGAGATGCGCGCGCCACCAGAAGGGGTTGTCCAGTTCCGTTGGCCAGTTTTGACCCGGTGTCACTTTGAAAAATCGCGCGATCAGAATGCCCATCGGCACGCAGATACCCCATGCGAGGACCATGAACCTGCCATGCCACGACTGAGAAAATGAAATTTCATGAGCACGAGTCGCGTCAATCGGGGCGAGAAGCCAGTCCAACATCTTGGCCCGGCTAGCCTTTGACGGCGCCTGCCGTCATCCCGGCAATGATCTGACGCGCGGCAAAGAATGTGAACAATAACGGTGGAATAACAATTAGCGTGCCCATCGCCATAATTCGTCCCCATTCAACGCCCGTGTCGGTGATAAATCCGGCGGCCCCAACGGGCAGAGTACGTGTGGTGCGACTGGTCAGCAAAAGGGCAAGGATGAATTCGTTCCACGCGATACGAAAGGTGAAGATCGCTGCAACGGCGTAGCCTGATTTCATCAAGGGCAACAGGACCCGGAAAAATACTTGCAAAGGCGACGCGCCGTCGACAATGGCGGCTTCTTCCAATTCGACGGGGATTTGCTTGTAAAAGCCGAACAATAACCATATCGCGAAAGGCAAGTTCAGCGCGGTATAAATAAACGTCAGAACCAGCAGATCGTTTTCCACCCCTGAAATCATCACAAAGGCAAATGCCGGAACGGCGAGGACCGCTGGTGGCACCATGCGGACCATCAGTGTTGAGTTCGCCATCAGGTTTCGACCGCGAAAATCGGTGCGGGCCAGCGCATAGGCACAAAAGCCGCCAAGCAAGAGCGTCATGAAAGTAGAGGCCACACCAACAATGATCGAGTTTGTCAGGTAGCGATCAAACTTGCCCCGGGTCATGATGTATTCGTAATTGTCAAACGTTGGCACGAAGAAAAACCACAGGGGTTTGGCATCCTGTACGTCAATCTCGTTTTTGAACGAGGTCGCAATCATCACCCAGATCGGCGCGAGCGCCATGGCGGCAAGCACCATCAGGGCGGAATAATGGAAAAGCTGACGCTGGAAACTGTCGTTCATGGTCAGACGTCCGATCGGCTTTTCATGGGATTGGCCATGGTCAGGATCAGTGTGGAGATACCAAAGACAATGGCAATGAGCAGCACCGAGATTGCCGATGCATAACCCAATTGTTGCGTTTCAAACGCGCGATTGTAGATATGGAGTGAAAGAAGCTCTGTACTTCGTCCGGGTCCGCCGCCCGTCATGATCAGCATCACTTCCATCCCTCGAAAGACATCGATCAGGCGCATCAGAAGTGCGATGACAAGGATGGATTTGATCATCGGCAATTTGACGAGGAAGATCTGTTGGTGCCAATTGGCGCCATCAATCGTTGAAGCCTCGACAACTTCGGACGGCAAGGCCTGCAAACCCGCAATCACGATGATGAAAATGAACGGGGTCCATTGCCAGATATCGGTGAAAACAATGGCAAAGAAGGCCAGTTGCGGATCACCCAGCCAGACCTGAGGCTCGATACCGAACCAAGCGCCAAGATAATAATTGATCCACCCGATACGCGCATCGAATAAATAGCGCCAGATCAGACCGACCACGACAGGTGAGACCATCAAAGGCAGGATGAATATGGTTCGGAAAACGCTCGCCCCACGAATGGGTTTTTCGAGCAAAAGTGCCAAGGCCACACCCAGCGTCATTTCGATGGTGATCGTCCAGAAGCCAAATCGCAGAGTGACCCAAAGGACCTCCCACACCTGGGGGTCGGTGAACAGTCGGGCGAAATTCGTCATGCCGACAAAATCGGCGTCTTCCAGATCAAGGCCAATCTGCCAGTCGTAGAAAGACAGGTAAAAGGCCATGAAAACAGGGTACAAAAGCCCACCCGCCATCACCAGCAATGCCGGAAAAATGAAGGCGTATGGCGTCAGCGCGCCGGATTCGAACCGGGGTTTGACGGATGTCACCGGAGACACGTTTGCCGTCGACTGCGACATTTGGCGGACATCCCTTTTCAGAGGAGAGTAAGTGGGCCGCCTGAGCGACCCACCAGTCAGGGCTTATTGCCAGACGTAGTAGCCTTCGCGCTCCATGATGGCGCGGGCCTTCTCATTGGCAGCGTCCATGATCGGCTGGATCGGCTTGTCTGTCGTGATCACTTCGGTCAGGGCCTGGCCCAGAACGTCGATGTTCAGCTCGTTCCATTCCGGGATCAGGGGACGCCAGTCCGGGTCGGCGCAGGGCAGCTGCTCGGCGACGACACTGTATTCGTCGAATTTGTCGGCATTGTTCTGCAGTGTGGAAATCCGAACGGGGTCGCCGCCCAGCTCGACCATACGCTGGTCACCGGCCTTGGAGGTGATGTACTGCAGGAACAGGAAGGCCGCTTCCTTGTTCTGGCTGTTCGCCGGGATACCTGCCGCAAACCCGCCGGTTTCCGAGCCGCAACGCGATCCGACCGGGTGCAGCGCATAGCCGACCTTGCCGTCGATCTTCGACAGTTTCGGGTCACGCGACATGGCTGCAATCTTCAGCGTGTCGAGGTGCATGGCGCTTTCACCCTGCAGGAAGGAGGCCGCCGCTTCGCCAAATCCAAAGGTTGGAATACCGGCCGGACCAGTCTGGGCCACTTCGCGCAGGACCTGTGCCGCCTCGACCGCTTCGGCGGAGTTGATCACCGGGTTCCAGTTCTCATCAAAGATCTTTCCGCCCAGCGGGGCGAGGTGCAACAACCACGCCGCAGTGACCTGGTGCCCGGTCTTGCCGCGCGAGGTCAGAGCCGGAATGCCCGCCTCTTTCAGGCTGGCCATGACGGCGCGCAACTCGTCATAGGTTGTCGGCACTTCAAGACCCTGCTCCTCGAAGATATCCTTGCGATAGGCGAGGATCGATGTTTCAGCGCCAAACGGAACGCCGTACATGGCGCCGGATTTGCCGGGCATGTAGCCCTTTGTGCCACCGACAACGCCACCGTTTTGCAGATAGGCGTCCGCGATGTCATTGATGTCATAGCTCGGGTCAACAAGGCTGCCGGAGGTGTAGAACTGCGACAGGGGCGTGAGCAGTCCCTTGGAGACATACTCGCCTTTCCACATCACGACCCAGGATACGACATCGTAATCGCCCCGGTTCTTGGACATCTCCAGCAATTGCCGGTCGCGCAGCTTCAGGTATTGCAGCGCGTCCACCTCGACCTCGATACCGGTCTCTTCGGTGAATTCCTCGATGAGGGTCTCGGCCTTGGTGAAATGGCTCAGGGCTGGCCAGGACACAACGATGGTTGTGCCTTCGTATTTCTCATAGGGATTGGCAAAGGCCAGCCCCGCGCTTAGTGCGAGGGCGCCAATTGCGGCTGCCCCTGTCATAAGCAAATGTTTCATTGATAGTCCTCCCATTTTAAGCGTTTTCTTACGCGCTTTGTGCGCGCCTTAATTCGGCACGAGTGCCAATTCCGTCTCGCGGTCGAACAGATAAAGCCGCGAGGTGTCAAAAAAATAGGTCCCGTCCGTCAACAGATCCGACTCTGGTCCGACTTCGACCGCTGCCGTGATGTTGCTACCGCCCAGATCGGCGGCGAGATATTGGCTGGACCCGATGTATTCGGCGACTTTCACGGTCAGTTCGATTGGCGCAAATTCAGATGTTCGCGCCTCTGCCGAAAAGTGTTCGGGGCGCAGTCCGACCGTGATCCCCTTGCTTCTGGCAGCCTTGGCCGCGCCTTTCAGACGATTGGGCAACGGCAGTCTGAAGCCCGACCCACTCACCATGAATTGTCCATCTTCTTCGGAAAGCTCCGCCGGAAGCAGCGTCATCGAGGGCGACCCCATGAAGGTTGCCACGAATGTGTTGATCGGTGTGTTGTAGACATCCTTGGGGCTGCCGACTTGCTGGATCAGCCCGTCCTTCATGATCACGATCCGGTCGGCCATTGTCATGGCCTCGATCTGGTCGTGGGTGACGTAAATCATCGTGCGGTCCAGCTTTTTGTGCAGCAGGGCCAGTTCGGTGCGCATGGATGACCGCAGTTTCGCGTCGAGATTGGAAAGCGGCTCGTCAAAAAGGAAGACATAGGCGTCGCGCACGATCGAGCGGCCCATGGCCACGCGCTGTCGCTGGCCCCCGGACAGATCCTTTGGCTTGCGGTCGAGGTAAGGCGTCAGTTCCAGCATCTCTGCCGCGACCCTGACCCGCTCGGCGATTTCTGCCTTGGGCCGCCGGGACAAGCGCAGCGCAAAGGACATGTTGTCCGCGACGTTCATATGCGGATAAAGCGCGTAGCTCTGAAAGACCATCGCGATGTCGCGTTCCTTGGGGCGTGCCCATGTGACGTCTCTGCCGCCGATCATGATCTGCCCGCCGGACACTTTTTCCAGCCCGGCAATCATCCTCAGTGTCGTGGATTTTCCGCAACCCGACGGCCCGACAAACACGACGAATTCGCCCTCGGCGATCTCAAGCGACAAGTCGGGAATGACGGTCACATTTCCATAGGACTTGGAAACGTTGGTCAGGGATACACCGCTCATGATCGTGCGTCTTTGCTAGGCAAAATAAGAATACTCCGGCGATATCTTGACTGATTTGTCGAACCAATCCGCGCAGGCTTCGGGCGTTTCGGCGGCCAGATCAATCGTGTCCCAAATGAAGGCGCGTTCCATGTCCATTCCCATGTCCATGATGGACTGCGCGGATCTGGCCTGGGCGGTTGACCAGATGTCCAGCGCATCGGACAGGGGCGTGTCCATGGCCAGGGCCTCGACCAGTTGCTGCGCGTTGGAGAGGCCCTTGAACACGCCCGCACCCGTCAGCGGCGGCACCATGACGCCTGCGTCGCCGATCAGGCACATGCGGCCCTTCGCGTACATATCCAGATGAGACGTGTAGATTTGCTGGATCTGGTTGTCTTGCGATTGCGCGACGATCTCGGCGTAGAACTGCGGCAGTTCCTCGGAAATCATCGCCTTGAGCGCGCTGTCCTGCTCAGGACGCATGGCTCCGGCGGGGATGGTCCCGACACGCCTCGCACCCTGATTGTCGATCATGAAATCGCCAAGCTCTCGCTCTGACAGGGGGAAGTAGCAGGCCCAGTTCAACAGGCGTTCGCCGATGCCGTCCGATCCATCGCGGCTTGGGATCATATAAGAGATAAAGCTCCCGGGGCGGGATTTCAGGGACACGCGGGGGTGTACCGCCAGTTGCGGCGCGGGCCGGATTTCGCTTTCTGGAACGACACCGCGCCAGACCGTGTAGCCGCGATAGGTCAGATCCACGTCCGGGAACATGATGCGCCGCCCGAGCGAATTATACCCATCCGCAAACAGCACCAGATCCACATCCCTACGGTCGCCATTCTCAAACTCAAGGGTCACGTGGTCGCCGTGATCGAAGGCCGTCTTCAACGAGACATTGTGGTGATAGTCCTCGTCAGGCACCCGTTTGCGCAGGTTTTCCCACAGCCCAGACCAATGCACGCAATTCATGTCCAGAGACAGCGTCAGCGGGCAATGACCAAACTCGGGCGCGCCGTCTGCGACCTTTGTCAATTGCAGTTCATTGTACCTTGCGGAAGGAAAATCGGCATCGATCAAGCCTGCGGCGATCATCCTGTCGAGCACCCGGCGGGTTGTCGTCACACCGCCACCCCGACCGACCAGCCCTTTCTTGGAGCGCTCGAAAACAGTGACTTTGTGGCCGGCATTGCGCAGCAGGATCGCAGCCATGCAGCCCGACAAAGAGCCGCCAATGATCCCGATGTTGAGTGTCCTCGTTTCCATGCAAGCAGCGTAGACAGATCATTTCGGGATTTCTATTGTTAGCTTGTTACCCGCTAACTATTAGGTCAGCCATTATGCCTAAAAATCAAAAACGCCGCACCTTGAAAGAGGTGGCCGAGACCGCCGGTGTCTCTGAAATGACCGTAAGCCGGGTTCTGCGCGGCAAGGGCGTCGTGTCGAAACGCACGCGAGAGCAAATCCTGTCGGTCATTGATCAACTTGGGTATGTGCAAAACCGATTGGCGGGGTCTCTGGCGGCCGCGCGGTCCAACCAGGTTGCGGTTGTCATCCCCTCTTTGGTGAACAACGTGTTTACCGAGGTGACCACCGGGATCACCACCGAACTTGAAAAGGCGGGGTACAACGCGGTTATCGGTGTTTCAGACTATGATCTGAACAAGGAAGAGGCGCTGGTTCACTCCATGATGTCCTGGCGTCCCTCCGGCATTATCTTGCCAAACATCGTGCATACGGAACGCACAACCAACATCCTGAAGAATACCGATATCCCCGTCATTGAAACCATGAACTTGACTGCGACCCCGATCGACATCGTTGTCGGTCTGGACCAGCGCAAAGCGGCCAGAGACCTCGCGCGCCATGTGCTGAGCAAGGGTTATCGCCGGTTTGGCGCCGTTGGCTGGACGGATCAGGACCACGGCGCCGCCATCCGGTTTTCCGAGATCGAAGCGCAGGCCAATGCCGCGGGGTTGGAGGTGTTTTCACCCAAACTCTTTGACCGGCCGCCGAATTTTGTCCATGGCAAGGAAGGTTTGTCGCGCCTCTTGGCGATGCGCCCTGATATCGACGCGGTCTTCTTTTCCAATGACACTGCGGCCACAGGTGGCATGATCCATTGCATCGAGGCAGGCATTTCCATTCCGGACCAGCTCGCCATCGTAGGGTTCAGCGGGTTGGAAACCGGCCAGCACATGCCAAAGAAACTGTGTACGATCCGGACCCGGCGGTCAGAGATTGGCCGTTTGGCGGCCAGAAGTGTCCTGAACCGTCTGTCGGATATCCCGGTCAGCCCGATCTGCGACACCGGGTTCGAATTGATCGAGGGCAATACGGTTTGATCTGTTGTCCTGGCCTCGGTCTGGCGCGCCGCTGTGGGTCAGGGGTAAATCGACCGGTTGGGATGTCGCGGCGCGCTTCATGAACCGCATGCCCGCAGACCAAGCTGCTCAAGATCGCTGAAGGCGTGGAAATCCCGGCCATGCGGGCCCGGTGTTGCCGTTCTTTCACTTGCCTTTGGGAACGGCCTGCGGGACAAGCGAGGCGCATCTGGCCCCGCGCGGCGCGGCCGTTTTTCATTTGTTGACCAAGCTGGTGCAGGCTCATTCCGGCCCTGAAGGCCGAGAGACAGATCTGACGCGCGGCGATTGGCAGGAGAACACCTCATGGCACCCAAATTCGGTACAAGCGGTCTGCGTGGCCTCGTGGTGGACCTGACCGAGGGGCTGGTTCACGACTATGTCTCGGCTTTCCTGTCCAGTTGCCCGCATGGCGGATCCGTTTACGTCGGTCAGGACTTGCGCGGGTCCTCTCCCGACATCGCCGCATGGGTGCTTGCCGCGATCGAGGCGCGCGGGCTCAAGGCCGTGGATTGCGGCGTCCTGCCCACCCCGGCGCTGGCGCTGGCCTCCATGCAGGCCGGGGCGGCGGCTGTCATGGTCACGGGAAGCCATATTCCCGCGGATCGCAACGGCCTGAAATTCTATGTGCCCAACGGTGAGATCACCAAGGCAGATGAGACCAGCATCCTTGCTGCACTCGGGGCAGATCCTGCGCCCGTCGCTGGAGGCTCGCGTCAGTCCGAATCCCCGTCTGCCGCCTATGTTGCCCGGTACGCGCAGGCCTATGGCCGGGCGCTGGAGGGGGTGACCGTCGGCGTTTACCAGCACAGCTCTGTCGCGCGCGACCTGATGGTCGACGCATTCGAGGCACTGGGTGCGACGGCAGTTCCCATCGCGCGGTCCGATGTCTTTGTTCCGGTGGACACGGAGGCGCTCGACCCCGACACCAAAACGCGGTTTGCTGGCTGGTTCGAGGCGCATGGCCTTGATGTGCTCGTCTCCACCGATGGGGATGCGGACCGGCCCATGGTTGTCGATGACGCGCAGCGGGTGGTGCCCGGGGACGTGCTGGGGGCCATCACCGCGCGCAGTCTCGGGGCCGAGATCGTCTGCACGCCGGTGTCGTCCAACACCATGATCTCTGATCCCGGTTTTGCCTTTGGCACGATTGAGCGCACAAAGATCGGCTCACCCTTCGTGATCGCCGCCATGGAAGAAGCGCTGGCAGGCAGCCCGACGGCCAAGGTTGTTGGCTACGAGGCGAATGGCGGCTTTCTGCTGGGCTTTGACGCAGAGGGACCGGCAGGTCCGCTTGCGCCGTTGATGACGCGGGATTGCCTGTTGCCGATGATCGCCCCGCTTGTGGCGGCACGTCAGGCGGGCCAGTCGCTCGCCGGGTTGATCGACGCTTTGCCGCCCTGCTTTACGGCAGCAGACCGCCTGCAAGGCATCGAAAGCGCCGCGTCAAAGGCCTTCCTCGCGGAGCTGTCTGCCTCACCAGAAGCACGCGCCGCCTTTTTCGAAGGTCTGGGCACAGAGGCCAGCCTTGATGAAACGGATGGTTTGCGCCTCGGTTTCGAGAGCGGCGTCACCGTGCACCTGCGCCCCTCCGGCAATGCGCCCGAGTTTCGGTGCTACGCCGAGGCAGGCAGCCGTGAGGCGGCGGAAACGCTGATGCGCGATACGCTTGCAAGGGTTGCGGCCAAGCTGGGCTGATCGCGCCGCATTTCGACAGAACAGTTGTCAGATCAAGCATTTCGCAGACTGGATACGGCATCTGCGGCGCTTTGATCGGGGGGCTTTTATTGCGCGAGACTCAAGGGTAAGCCTGCTTGGGTGAAGGAGAGGGACATGACCGTGATCACCCCACAGCCCGGGATTTTGGACATCGCATTGTATCAGGGAGGCAAATCCCAGATCGATGGCGTGACCAACGTGGTGAAACTGAGCTCGAACGAGAATCCGTTCGGGCCAAGCCCTGCTGCGCAGGAGGCCGTCGCGCGGTCTGTGCATGGGCTGCACCGATATCCCAGCACCGATCATGCCAGCCTGCGCAAGGCCATTGGCGAGGTCCACGGCGTGGATCCGGATCGGGTGATCTGCGGTGTCGGCTCTGACGAGATCATTGCCTTCTTGTGTCAGGCCTATGCCGGGCCGGGCAGTGAGGTGATGTATACCGAACATGGCTTTGCCATGTACCGCATCAACGCGCTGGCCGCAGGGGCCACACCCGTAGTGGTCAAGGAACGCGAGCGCATGACCGATGTGGACAGCCTGCTGGCGGCCTGCACGGATCGGACAAAGCTGGTGTTCATCGCCAATCCAAACAACCCCACCGGAACCATGATCGGCATGGCCGAGATCGAGCGCTTGGCAGAGGGTCTGCCACCGCAATGTCTCTTGGTGCTGGATGGCGCCTATGCCGACTATGTCGAAGGCTATGATGGCGGGGCCAAACTGGTTGAACACCGCGAGAACGTGGTGATGACGCGCACCTTCTCGAAACTCTATGGTCTGGGGGGGATGCGTGTGGGCTGGGGTTATGGGCCGCGCGAGGTGATCGACGTGCTCAACCGCCTGCGCGGACCCTTCAACCTGTCGGGCACTGCGCTGGCCGCGGCCGAAGCAGCGGTGCGTGACACCGCCTGGGCGGAGAAGTGCCGCAACGACAACACCCGCCTGCGCACTGTCTTGTCAGAGGCGTTGGCAGAGCATGGCGTGCCCAGCGATATCTCCATGGCGAACTTCGTGCTGGCGCGCTTTGCCAGTCAGGAAGAGGCAGAGGCCTGTGATCTCTACCTGCAGACGCAGGGTTTCCTTGTGCGTCGGGTGGGCGGTTACAATCTGCCGAACTGTTTGCGGATCACGGTTGGGGATGAGCCCTCCGTGCGCCGTGTGGCGTTCTGCGTTGGTCAGTTCAAGGCCGGTGCGCGATGACGCCACCAGACGCGGACAAGGCCCCGTTGTTTGACAAGGTTGCGCTGATCGGCTTGGGGCTGATTGCTGGTTCCATGGCCTGGGCGATGCGGCGGGATGGCGTGGCAGGTGAGATCACCGGCTACGCGCGCTCTGTAGAGACACGCGAGACCGCGCGCCGTCTGGGCTTTTGTGACGACGTCTGCGAGTCTGCCGAGGCGGCGGTGGCCGGGGCTGAGCTCGTGGTGCTGGCCACGCCCGTCGGCGTGATGGGTCCGGTGATGGAGATTCTGGGACCACATATGGCGCCGGGGGCGACCGTCATCGACGTGGGGTCGGTCAAGCGGACCGTGATCGAAGAGGTCATGCCGCATATCCCTGACGGTGTGCATTTCGTGCCCTGCCACCCCATGGCCGGGACCGAGCATTCCGGGCCCGAAGCCGGGTTTGCCACGCTGTTCGACAACCGCTGGTGCCTGATCGTGCCGGTGCCCGGCGCCGACGCGGCAGCCGTGGACAAGATGACGGAATACTGGAAGCGCCTCGGAGCCATGACTGAGGTCATGACGCCAGATCATCACGACCTCGTCTGCGCCGTCGTCAGCCATATCCCGCACCTGATTGCCTATACCATGGTGGGGGTCGCGGATGACCTGCGCAGGGTCTCAGACCAGGAGGTGATCAAGTATTCTGCGGCGGGGTTTCGGGATTTCACCCGCATCGCCGCGTCGGATCCGACCATGTGGCGGGATGTCTTCCTGACCAACAAGGATGCCACGATCGAGATCCTTGGCCGGTTCACCGAAGAGTTGTTTGCGCTGCAACGTGCCATTCGCACCGGGGATGGTGAGCAGCTTCATGCCTATTTCACCCATACCCGAGCCATCCGCCGTGGCATTCTGGAGGCCGGGCAGGATACGGATAAACCTGACTTTGGGCGGATCGAGGCAGGTCGGTGAGACAACTCATATTGGTCGCGGGGCTGCTGGCGCTGGGTGCCTGTGGCGGCAACCGTGAGACGGCGGCGCGCGATGCGCTGGACGGTGTGCGGGGGTATCTCGCACGGGCGTTTGCCGATGGTGCGCCAGAGGGCGGCGGGCTGTGTGGCGATCCTTACCTTGTCGGTGACGAGGTTGGCACTGTGCCCGGTCCGGGGGCTTGTGGGATCGAAGGCGCGGTGGCGCTGCGGGCAGTCGGGGACGTGCGTCTCAGCCGACCATCGCAAATGACCTGTGGCACGGCAAAGGCGTTGCGGACCTGGGTGGATAAGGCCGCCGGACCTGCGTTTGAAAAGCAGGGCGGGCTGACGGAATTGAAGGTCGCGGCGCATTACGCGTGCCGGACGCGCAATCATCAGCCGGGCGCGCGCATCTCGGAACACGGGAAAGGCAAGGCGATCGACATCTCGGCCTTCGGGCTGCGGGATGGCAGCGAAGTGACCGTGCTGGACGGTTGGTCGTCAAAGGCGCATGGCGCAGTGCTCAGAGAGTTGCACAAGGCGGCCTGCGGGCCGTTCGGGACCGTGCTTGGCCCGGAATCGGACCGGTTCCACAAGGATCACTTCCATTTCGACACGGCGGACCACCGCGGCGGGCCCTACTGCCGGTGAGGGGGCCCGGGGTGAACCCCGGGCTACGCCTTCAGTGCTTTGTGTCGTCTGTCGTGTCGCCCGTCGGAGTGCCGGTCGCGTGCTGATCCGACGCTTGCGGTTCGGGCAGTGCCTTGCGGCTGTCCCCGGTGATGCCTGACACGCCGCCGTCCATCGACAGCCCCAGTTCTTCGCCGAGCTTTTTCAGCGCGGGCATCTGAACGGCCATGCCCATGATGGAGTCGAGCGCCTGGTTGACCGGGGGCTTGTCACCGGCAGAGGTGCCATTGCCCCCCGCGCCGCCATTCAGACCAGAGACCTGATGAATGCGGATCGAGTCGATCTTTTCGGCGGGCTTGACCGCCTCGGCCATGAGGCGCGGCAGGGTTTCGAGCCGGGCGATCTCCACTTTCATGGCGATCATCGCCTCGGACAAGGCGTTTTCCGCATCAGTGATGGCGCGCTTGCCTTCGGCCTCGGCCAGCATGTCCTTCTTCTTGGCCTCGGCACGAATGGTCAGGGCGTCGGCCTCTGCCTGCGCCTCTTCGCGGCGCGCTGCGGCGCGGTCGGCGGCGGCGTCCTTTTCGGCCTGAGCGGCGAGGCGGATGCGGGTTGCTTCGCGTTCTGCCTCGCGGGCGGCTTCGATGAGGGCGATCTGCTTGTGACGCTCTGCCTCTGCCACTTCCTTGGCGGTGATCACGGCTTCCATGGCTTTGGTTGCCTCGGCCCGGGCAAGATCGGCGCTGGCACGGGCGCGGCTTTCTTCTTCGGACTTTTGCGCGATGATGATCTGGCGCTCCTGGTCCGCGACTTCCAGCTGGCGCTCCTTTGCGATCTCTGCCTCGCGAAGATTGCGCTCGCGCTCGATTTCGGCGGACCGCACGGATTCCTCACGGGCAATGCGGGCGCGTTCGGTGGCGCGCAGGGAATCTTCGCTCCGGGCGGAGATTTCCGCGGCCTGCGCCGCCTTCATCGTTTCGATCTGCTGGGTTTGCGCGATGCGGGCTTGTTCCTCGTCCTGGAAGATCGAGATTTTCTGACGTTCGGCTTCCATTTCGGCGCGGCGGACGGCGACGGCGGCCTCTGCCTCGATGTTGGCGCGCTCTTTCTTGGAGTTGGAGATCACTTCGGCCAGTTTGCGCATGCCCACCGCGTTGAAGGCGTTGTTTTCATCCAACGCCTCAAAGGGTGTCTGGTCCAGCGCAGTGAGTGACACGGATTCCAGCGAGAGACCGTTTTTCAGAAGATCCTCGGAGACGGTGTTCTGCACCTCCTGGACAAAATCGGCGCGGTTCTCGTGCAATTGGTCCATGGTCATCTGGGCGGCCACGGCACGCAGGCTGTCGATCAGTTTGCCCTCGATCATCTCGCGCAACTGGTCGACATAGAAGGTGCGGTCACCCAGCGTCTGGGCCGCACGGGCGATGCCCTCTTCTGTCGGCATGACAGAGACATAGAATTCCACGCCCACATCGACGCGCATGCGGTCCTGTGTGATCAGTGCGGCCTCGCCGTTGCGCTGCACTTCGAGGCGGAGCGTCTTCATGTTCACGGGGGAGACCTCGTGAAACAGGGGAATGACCACGACGCCACCGTCCATGATGACCTTTTTGCCGCCAGCGCCGGTTTTCACCAGACTGACTTCTCGGGTGGCACGACGGTAGAGACGGGCAAGCACGAGGCCGATCAGCACAAAGAAGGCAAGGATGGCGACGACCACGGTGATGAGGAAATTGAGTTCCATAAGTTAACTCCCTTAGTTTGAAATGTCGGAAAGGGGCACGAGCAGGTAGCCACCATCGTAGCGGTGTCGCAGGACCATGACCTCGGTCCCCTGGGGGATGTGTCCTGTGTCGCGCAGGGGCTCTGCGCGCAGGTAGTGTGTGTTGCCGAAGCGGTCGGTGACCTTGACCTCTGCCGGGCGACCGCGGGCTGCCGTCCCTTGGGTCACGACCCCGATGCGGCGGCCGAGGTGGCGTTCTGACAGGGCGGCTGTTTCGGATTTCGGCAGCAGGCGTGCAAAGAGACCGCCAAAGCCACGGGTGAACCAGATCGCAAGGAGGCCGGCGGGAATGGCGGGGATCAGCCAATAGAGCGGGCCGCCCAATGCAGTGCGCGCCACGATCTGTAGCGCCATGCCCGAGAGACCAAAGGCCATCAGCATCGAGGCCAGCCAGATGAGGGCAGGCATCTTGCCAAAGCCCAGCCATGCGGCAAGACCGGGGGGCGCGGCCTCGGCGGCTGAGACGTCCGCGTCGCCAAGGTCGGCCAGTTCCAGATCGCCGGGATCGATATCCACGCCGTCGAGGTCCAGATCGAGATCCCCGAGGTCTGGCGCGTCGATGTCAGGTTGTGCGCCATCGAAGCCATCCTCGCCAGCGCCAAGGATAGATCCCCCCAGCAATGCCGAGACAAGCTCAAGTATGAGCAGCCCAAAGAGAAGGCCAAGGGACAGGACAAAGGGAGAGAACCCCTCCGTCAGGAAGAGATCGAACATCTGTGATCCAAAAATGGTGTATGCTGTGGTATACTGAACATATATGTGCTCCGGGATCGGTTACAACAATATCGCCTTGAAAACTGGCACACTCGGTGATGTGCGCAGCTTGCAGCAATTCGAAATCAATGCAAACAGGCCGCGGATCCGTCGGCCACAGGCTGTCCGCGCAATTCTGACAAAATTTACCCAAAGGGCGAATCGTTTCGGTCCTGAAAATGGGGGGCACCTTGGATCCCTGGCCTGAGCAGATGAACAAATGTGGCGGCATTGAAGCAGGATCGAAGCACAATCCGATTCTGCGCTCCGGGACTGTTCCCGGAAAAGGTGTCAAAACCCCGAATATGGCCCAAAGCCGTTGATTTCCGCCCCGATTTCGCCCAGTTTCAGTCTTGTCGGTGGGGGCCGACTGGTAAGGAACGCAAGAATGCGCGCACTGTTGATCGCCCTCGGCCTGATTTTCTCGGCTACTTTGGCAACTGCGGACATCTCCTGGAAACTGGACCGGTTTGGTGCGGGCTCCGTCATGGTGCTGAAGGACCGCTCCGGTGCGCTGACCCATGTGAAACGCGGCACCACGACCGATGCGCATATCTTTGACGTTTACGCCGGGGCCACGACATCCGGTGCTTACCTTGGCATGTACGAGACCAACGCCCGCGGCGATGTGACGGCGACGGTTGCAGTGGATGGCGCGGTCACCCGCTTTGTGCCGCACCGCTGCTCCCGGACGCTGGGCACCTGCCAGTTCACCGTGATCCACTCGGATGGATTTCAGGAGCCCCGCTCCCGCGTCACCCGCGCCACGCGAAATGGCCTGCGCTATCAGGAATTCGGTCTCGATGGGCTGATGTCCGAAGGGGAAATCAAGCTTGACGCGAATGGTGCCTCAAAGGGTGGTTGGAAAAAGAACCCCGAGACCGGGAAGTCCAAGGTCCGGACCCGCCGTATCATGATTGCCATGAACTGATTTTTTTCTCTCTCTCCTCTCCGCTCTCTCTCCTCTCCGCTCTCTCTTCTCCACTCTCTCTCCTCTCCGCCTCTCACTCATCTCTCAGTATTAGTGTTTGCCCCATCGCGCTTGGCCGAGATGGGGTTTTTTACTTTTGGGATAGAGGCTTGCATCAAGTCATCGGAGCATTGTTGGGTTAAATAATTCAATGACCAGACAGGCTTGCTTGCAAGGACTGACCTGCCCCTCCAGAAGTTCCCTCGCTGTGATGTAGAGTCTGCTCAACCTGAGAAGGAGCAGGCGACGTGAGGAAAAGCCGTTTCACCAAGGCGCAGTTTATCAGGATGATCAAGGAACAGGGATCAATCGTAGCGCAGAACGGACTGCCGACCTCCGAGCTTTGCCGGAAGCACGGCCTGAGCCGGGCAAGCCGCAGCAGAATGGCTATATCGAGTTTTTCTATGGCAGCTTGCGCCCCAATCGGCAGATCGCTTTGCAATCGCCCGCCGGGCAGTGGACGAATGCCTGAATGAGGAGATATTCGCCAGCCTGACCGATGCCCGGCGCGCCTGCCCAAGCCGCAACCGACCTCAAGGCCCCTCGCTATGAACGAGGGGGCAGGTCACAGGCTTTGCCGCAGGTCCCATCGCATGGGAAAGTCAGCCAGCGCCGCCGATCAGCGCAGCGAGCACGGCCTTCGCGGACTCGCTCGACCAATCCGCATCTCCCGTCAGGCGGGCCACTTCCTTGCCGTCCGGATTCAGGATCAGCGTGACCGGCAGGCCCAGAACCGCCATCTGTCGCGCCAGCGATGATTTGGGATCGCGGTGCAGGGGCAGATTGTCCACGCCGATCTCGTCAAAGAAGGCCTTCATCTTGGCGGGCGGGTTGCGCGAGGTGGCGATTGTGACCACCTCAAAGCTTTCGCCGCCAAGTTCGGTCTGCAAGTCAGAGAGCATGGGCATCTCCTTGCGGCAGGGCGCACACCAGGTCGCCCAGAAATTCAGCACCACCCATTTGCCCTGCCAGTCCGACAGGTTCAGTGGCGCGCCGTCAAAGGTCATGAAATCGACCGTTCCGGCCGGTTTGGGGGCGCTGTGGAACACCAGCTTGCGCATGTCACCGGCGACAGCGGCCTTTGCCGCGTCCAAATCGGCGGCCGCCGGATTTGCCAGCGCGATAAGAGCGGTATAGAGAGCCGCAACTGCGATACGTTTCATAAGACCTCCGAAAGGCTCGTGATGTCGGACACTTCCTCGAACCAGATGTGGGGCGGCCGCTTTGCCGCCGGGCCAGATGCCATCATGGAGGCAATTAATGCCTCGATCGGCTTCGACAAGCGGTTGGCAGCACAGGATATCGCAGGCTCAAGGGCCCATGCCGCGATGTTGGCGGCACAAGATATCATCAGTGATAGCGATGCAGACGCGATCCGGGAAGGATTGCTCACGGTTTTGTCAGAGATCGACAGCGGCACGTTCCAGTTTTCCACCGCGCTGGAAGACATCCACATGAACGTCGAGGCGCGGCTGAAGACGCTGATCGGAGATCCGGCCGGGCGGCTGCACACCGCACGGTCGCGCAATGACCAGGTGGCGGTGGATTTCCGGCTGTGGGTGCGCGACCAGCTGGATTCGGCCGAAAGCGGCCTGCAGGCGCTGATGCGCGCGCTTTTGGCGCAGGCGGAGGCCGGCGCGGATTGGGTCATGCCCGGTTTCACGCACCTGCAGACGGCACAGCCGGTGACATGGGGTCATCACATGATGGCCTATGTCGAGATGTTCTCGCGCGATTTGTCCCGTGTGCAGGACGCCCGGCGGCGTTTGAACGAATCACCTTTGGGCGCCGCGGCGCTGGCGGGCACCAGTTTTCCGATCGACCGGGAGGCAACCGCGGAGGCGCTTGGCTTTGAACGTCCGATGGCCAACAGCCTCGATGCGGTGTCGGCCCGGGATTTCGCGCTGGAATTCCTGTCTGTTGCCAGCATCTCTGCCATACATCTCAGCCGCTTTGCCGAAGAACTGGTGATCTGGTCCTCGGCGCAGTTCAGGTTTGTCACCCTGTCGGATCGTTTTTCCACCGGGTCGTCGATCATGCCGCAGAAAAAGAACCCCGACGCGGCAGAGCTGATCCGGGCCAAGGTCGGGCGGATCTTTGGGGCCAACACCGCGCTGATGATGGTCATGAAAGGTCTGCCGCTGGCCTATTCCAAGGACATGCAGGAAGACAAGGAACAGGTCTTTGACGCCGCGGACAACTGGATGCTGGCGCTGGCGGCAATGGAAGGCATGGTCAAGGACATGACCGCCAATGTCCCGGTGCTGGAGGCCGCGGCCTCGGCGGGCTTTTCCACCGCGACGGATCTGGCCGACTGGCTGGTCTATGCGACCGACATGCCTTTCCGCGAGGCGCACCATGTGACCGGCAGCCTTGTCGCCAAGGCCGAGGCCAAGGGATGCGATCTGCCGGACCTGACGCTCGAAGAGATGCACGAGGTGCATGGCGCGATCACCGCTTCGGTCTATGATGTGCTTGGGGTGCACAACTCCGTGCGCTCCCGGACCAGCTATGGCGGTACGGCGCCCGATCAGGTGCGCCAGCAGATCGCTTTGTGGAAAGGACGTCTGGCATGAGAGTTGTGACAGCTTTTGCAGTGGTCTTGCTGCTGGCCGCCTGTGGCGCGGATGGCGAGCCCGAGACACCGGGACCCAAGGCGCCCAAAACGCAGGCGAGCCTGTCTACTTCCGATTCTTCGTCTCATGGTGCGGCGCGCACGGTCACGTTCTGATGCTGCGCTTTGTCTGGCTGGGGCTGGCGGTCTGGGGGGCGGTGCATCCGATGTACTACTTCCTGCGCTATCTTGGCGACAATGGTTGGGATCTGTCCGTCATGATCGACGCCTGGTACGTGAATGACAGCACGCGGGGCCTGACATGGGATCTGACCATTGCCGCGGTGGTCCTGACGCTGTGGATCCTGTCCGAAGTGGCGGTGCGCCGAAACTGGACCGCTCTGCTGGCCATTCCGGCAACCTTTTGCATTGGGGTCAGCTGTGGGTTGCCGCTGTATCTTTACTTCCGGTCGCGCCCCATACGGTAAGCGCCCCGGACAGTAAGCACCGTGGACAGTAAGCGCCCCGGACACGGCGGCCTTGCTTTGTGGCGCATGCCGCTTTCGGGGCCGGCGCGCCTATGTCGCAGGCCGCGTCCCGGAAACTGGGGGGTGGTCCCGCATCCTTCTCTCGGCTAAAGCGCAAATCATGGATCATTTCATCTATCAAGACGGGCGGCTCTTTGCCGAGGACGTCCCCGTGGCCGACATCGCGGCCCAAGTGGGCACGCCGTTCTACCTGTATTCCACTGCCACGCTGGTGCGGCATTTCAGGCTGTTCGACGAGGCGCTGTCCTGGGGACCGCACCTGATCTGCTACGCGATGAAAGCGGCCTCCAACCAGGCGATCCTGAAAACCCTCGCGGCCGAGGGGGCGGGGATGGACGTGGTGTCCGGCGGGGAATACGCGCGGGCCAAGGCGGCGGGTGTGCCCGGCGAACGCATCGTCTTTTCCGGGGTTGGCAAGACCCACCACGAGATCCGCAACGCACTGACCGGCGGTCTGCGCCAGTTCAACGTCGAGAGCGAACCGGAGATGCGCGCCATTTCCGAGGTCGCCGTGTCGCTGGGTGTGATCGCGCCGATCACCATACGTGTGAACCCCGATGTCGACGCCAAGACCCACGCAAAGATCGCCACGGGCAAGTCGGAGAACAAGTTCGGTATCCCGATCGCAAAAGCCCGCGCGGTCTATGCCGAGGCTGCCGCGCTGCCGGGGATCAAGGTGGTGGGCATCGATGTGCACATCGGCTCCCAATTGACGCAGCTTGAACCCTTTGAACTTGCCTACACCAAAGTCGCAGAGCTGACCGAAGCCTTGCGCGCCGACGGACATGAGATCACGCGGCTGGACCTTGGCGGCGGGCTGGGCATTCCCTATGCGCGCTCCAATGAGGCGCCGCCGCTGCCCACGGATTACGGCGCGCTGGTGCAACGCACAGTGGGGCATCTGGGCTGCGAAGTGGAGATCGAGCCGGGCCGGCTCATTGTCGGCAATGCGGGGCTGTTGGTGACCCGGGTCATCTACGTCAAGGAAGGCGAGGGCCGCAATTTCCTGATCCTCGACGCCGCCATGAACGACCTGATCCGCCCAGCCATGTACGAGGCGCATCACGACATCGTTCCGGTCACTGAGGCCGCGCCGGGTGTGGAGCTGTCGCCTTACGACGTTGTTGGTCCGGTGTGCGAATCCGGGGATACCTTTGCCAAGGGGCGCGTCATGCCGCCTCTGACGGCAGGTGACCTCGTGGCTTTCCGGTCTGCGGGGGCCTATGGCGCCGTGATGTCGAGCGAATACAACACACGCCCGCTGGTGCCCGAAGTTTTGGCACATGGTGATCAATTCGCGGTTATCCGCGCACGCCCCAGCTTTGACGAAATCATAAATCGAGATACTCTTCCTGAATGGTTGTGAGCTATCCCGCGCGCAGCCCTGCTTCTGCGTGAGGTGCCCATGGCCGACCAGACCCCGCAAGACACACCTGTCACCGGCTTGATCCGCTGGCCGCTCCGCCTCACCCGGCTGGGTATGTTGGCAGAGCGTGTGACCCGCGCCTTCTGGCCGTTGTGGTCGGTGGTCTTTGTGGCGCTGGCCTTCCTGATGCTGGGACTTCAGGACGAAGTGCGCGTTGAATGGGTCTGGGCGACGGGTGCCGTGCTGGCAGGTCTGGCGCTTTGGACCCTGTGGCGAGGTGTGCGGCATTTTGCATGGCCGACGTCGGCGGCGGCGATGGTGCGGCTTGACGATACGCTGAAGGGCAACCCCATTCAGGCCTCCATGGACGTTCAAGCCATCGGCGCAGGCGATCCAGCCTCGCTGGCGGTATGGAAGGCGCACCAGACCCGCATGCGCCATCGTCTCTCACAGGCGCGTGCGGTGATGCCGGACTTGCGCGTGGCTGCGGCGGATCCCTTTGCGCTGCGCTACGTGGCGATCCTGTTCTTGTCGGTGGCGATTCTCTTCGGATCGCTGATGCGGGTGCAATCGGTCACAAATCTTGGCCCCGGTGGTGCGGACCTCGCACAAGGCCCCGCCTGGGAAGGCTGGGTACAGCCGCCGGCCTACACGCGCTTGCCGTCGGTCTACCTGAACGACATCACCGCGGCCTCGCTGGACGTGCCCGAGGGCGCGGATGTGACTCTGCGCATGTATGGCGAAGTGGGTGCGCTCAAAGTGCTTGAGGACGTGTCAGGCCGTGTCCTGACCGAAGAGGAGCAGGTTGCGACCGCGCAGGATTTCGAAGTGGCGCGGTCTGGCCAGATCACGGTCGAGGGACCGGGCGGGCGGATGTGGCAAGTGGCGATGATCCCCGACGCCCAGCCCAGCGTACGGCGCGATGGCGAGATCGAAGTCAGCTATGAAGGCGAGGCGCAGATCCCCTTCAGCGCGGTGGACGACCACGGTGTGGTGATGGGATCGGCGCGCATCGTGCTGGACCTCGAGGCTGTCGACCGGCGTTTTGGCCGCGTGCTGGAGCCGGAAGCGCGCGAGATGATCGAAGTGCCGCTGCCGATGCCCATGGCCGGTACCCGCACCGAATTCTCAGAGCCGCTGGTGGCCAACTTCTCCCTTCATCCATGGGCGAACCTGCCCGTGAAGCTCGAGCTGGAAGTGGAAGACGCCCGCGGTCAGACCGGTTTGTCCTCGCCAGAGGCGCTGGTTTTGCCCGGTCGCCGCTTCTTTGACCCTATGGCCGCCGCGCTGATCGAACAGCGGCAGGCGCTGCTTTGGAACCGCGAGTCCGGGGCCATTGTGTCGCAGGTGATCCGCGCGGTGATGAA
>JBELMB010000027.1:0-43678 GCA_042088665.1 Sagittula sp. | reverse complement strand
AAGCTGTCAACAAAAGCCATGGGAGACTCCTTATGTTCTCTGGGGCCTTGTATGGGCCAAGCCGTGCGCGCCGTCCAGTGGCCCGCATGACGCAGCCCGGACCACCGCTTCACCAATTTGACAAAAACTTCTGGTCTCGGGGCGCTGCCCCCGCGATATTAACAAAAAATGAACACGCCAAAGCGCGCAGCAGCAGTCACACCGCCCATTGTCCAGTCATCCCCCGCCGGGGTTGCACTGGTGTTTCCCTGGCTTTAGCGAGGAGTCCCGCGCCGCCATGTCAGAGCTTTCCCCAGTCGCGATCTGCAAAGGCGTGAAGGTCCCGCCCTCGCCCTTTCTGAATGAAACCCGCATCAAACGCATCGAGGCCGCGCAGTTCGA
Organism: Sagittula sp.; assembly: GCA_042088665.1. Lineage (GTDB taxonomy): Bacteria > Pseudomonadota > Alphaproteobacteria > Rhodobacterales > Rhodobacteraceae > JBELMB01. The sequence continues at coordinate 43,297 of JBELMB010000027.1, read as the reverse complement.
AGGCGAAGAGATCGCTGGTGCCCTGTGCGTCGTGCGCGAAGGCGACCGCGTGCTGGAAATCGGCGCGGGCATCGGGATCGTGGGGGCCGTGACCGCCAGCCATGCCCGGCCCGAGGCGGTGCTGTCTTTCGAAGCCAACCCCAGCCTCATCCCGCATATCGAGCGGCTCTACGCGCTCAACGGTCTCGAAGACCGGATCGAAGTGCGCAATCAGGTGGTGACGGCGTCACCCCAGCGGCCCGAGACCATGACCTTTCACGTGCGCACCGGCCTCGCCGAGAGCGCCTCGCTGGACCAGGGCGCGCGGCGCACCACCCCAGTCGAAGTGCCCACCGTCAGCTTTGACGCCGTGACGGCGGAATTTCGTCCCGACGTCCTGATCATGAACATCGACGGCGGCGAGTTGGACTTTCTCAACCATGCGGAGCTGACCGGCATCCGCGCCGTCGTGGTCGAATTCCACCCCGATCTATACGGCAAACGCGGCGCAAAGGACTGCAAGGACGCCTTGAGGCGCGCTGGTTTCAGCAAGATCGACGCCGCATCCAGTCGCTTTGTCTGGACCTGCACGCGCCCGGATTGGGCTGCCAATCCCAGGAACGTGCCACCCCAGCCCGATCAGGGTTGGGCCACGGAGTTGCGCATCCTCAAGGATGCGATCGCCAAACCCGCAGAAACCGGCGACCTGAGCGCGCCCTCCGGCGTTCTGACCGCAGACGGGGAGGACGTGCCCGAGGCGGCGCTGTGGCGCAAGCACCGGCGCGTGAACTTGCCCTTCACCCGCCCCGAGGGCGATGTGGCGCGGCTGGACGGGCGCTGGCTTTGGGGTGGTGTCCTCTACCGCAATTTCGCGCATTTCGTGGCGGAATCGCAAGGGCGGCTTTGGGGGGTGGATGCCGCAGAGGGCTATCTTTCGGGCATCCTGTTCATTCCCCGGAGGGCCGGCACCGACGAAAGCCTCGCCTCATTCCAGACCGGTTTCCTTGAGACCTTTGGACTGGATCTGCCGATCCGTGTTCTGCGCGCGCCGACGGAAGTCGAGGAACTTGTCGTGCCCGGACAGGGCTTTGGTTTGGGCGCGATCAGTGCGGGAACAGAGGCCTTCCGCAAGTTCACGCACAGCCGCTTTGGTGCTGGCATTGTGCCGGAGGGGCCCGACAAGCTCTACATCTCGCGCAGCCAGTTGGGGCCGTCGCGGGGGGCCCTGCTTGGCGAAGACCTGTTGGAGGCGCATCTGCGTGACGAAGGTTACGAGATTTTCTGCCCCGAGCAGCACGATATCGCGACGCAAATCGCCCGCTACAAAGCCGCCCGTCAAGTGATCGCAAGCGAAGGTTCTGCCCTGCATGTCTTTGCCTATTGCGGACGTGCCGACCAGGAAGTGGCGATCCTGTGCCGCCGAAGATCGTCGGCGACCGCATTGATCGCGCGTCACCTGGAGAGTTTCACCGGGCGGGCGCCACTGGTGATCGACCACCTCTGCGGGGTCTGGAACAACGTCGACAGCCATCGCAAGCGACTGGCCGTGGGCGAGCAGGATTTTGCCGCCGTTCACGAGGACCTTGCCAATGCCGGGTTTGTCACCGCCGGTGCGCCGTGGCCGCGTTTGACCGAGGATTACGTGACCCAGCGCCTTGGCAACCGCTATGAACGGCAATGGACCGAGGCGTAGCGGATCCGAGGTCTTAGCCGGGCGCGAGCGCTGTGACTTCGATCTCGATCCGATACTTTGGGTCGATGAGGCCCGTTTCCAGCATGGTCGCAGCAGGCGGATGCGCGCCGAACGCGGCTTGCAAGAGCGGCCAGCAGGGTTCGAACTCTGACCGGTCCTGCAGATAGTAGACGACCCGCACGACTTCCGCGAAGCTGACCCCGGCCTCTTTGAGCGCAGCCTCGATCACTTCCAATGCATGGGCGCATTGTTCGGTCACCGTCTCGCCTTGTCCCACGGTGCCCGCCACGTGCACAAACCCACCGGCGACCACGGCGCGGCAATAGCCCACTTTGGCCTCGAACACACCGCCTGAGTGAATACGTTGGATCATTCCGCCTCTCCCATCAAAAAGGGCGGGGTCAACCCCGCCCTACATGCCGTTCCACGTGCCCCGGAAGGCCGGGTCCCCGCCTTGTCGCAGTCCCTCGGGACCACGATCAGCCTGCGGAGGCGCCTTCCTTTTTCTGGTCGGCGTAAATCATCAGCGGTTTGGAGTCGGAGGCCACCGCCTCCTCGTTCACGACCACTTCGGTGACTTCGTCCATTCCAGGCAGTTCGAACATGGTGTCGAGCAGGATCCCCTCGAGGATGGACCGCAATCCCCGTGCGCCGGTTTTGCGTTCGATCGCCTTCTTCGCGATGGCGGACAGAGCATCCTCGGTGAAGTTGAGATCGGTCTCTTCCATCTCGAAGAGTCGCTGGTACTGCTTGACCAGCGCATTCTTCGGCTTTGTGAGAATGGTAACGAGCGCGTCCTCGTCCAGATCCTCAAGCGTTGCGACCACCGGAAGGCGACCAACAAATTCCGGGATCAGGCCAAATTTCAGCAGATCCTCTGGTTCAAGGTCCTGGAAAATCTCACCCACGTTGCGGGCATCCTCACCACGCACGTCGGCGCCAAAGCCCATGGCCGAGCCCCTGCCACGCTGCGCGATGATCTTGTCCAGACCGGCAAATGCGCCACCACAGATGAACAGGATGTTGGTTGTGTCGACCTGAAGGAATTCCTGCTGCGGGTGTTTACGCCCGCCCTGCGGCGGCACGCTGGCCACTGTGCCTTCCATGAGTTTGAGGAGCGCTTGCTGTACCCCTTCACCGGACACGTCGCGGGTGATAGAGGGATTTTCCGACTTGCGGGTGATCTTGTCGACTTCGTCGATGTAGACGATTCCGCGTTGCGCACGCTCGACATTGTATTCGGACGCCTGAAGAAGCTTGAGGATGATGTTTTCCACATCCTCACCCACATAGCCGGCCTCTGTGAGCGTCGTGGCATCCGCCATCGTGAACGGAACATCAAGTATCCGTGCCAGCGTCTGGGCCAGCAGTGTCTTGCCGCACCCCGTCGGGCCGATCAGCAGGATATTGGATTTTGCCAGTTCGATGTCAGAGCTTTTCTGCGCGTGGTTGAGACGCTTGTAATGGTTGTGGACCGCCACAGAGAGGACGCGTTTCGCCTTCATCTGGCCGATGACATAGTCGTCGAGCACATCACAGATTTCACGCGGGGTGGGCACACCATCCGCGGATTTCAGGCCAGCGCCCTTGGTTTCCTCGCGGATGATGTCCATGCAAAGTTCGACACATTCGTCGCAGATGAACACCGTGGGACCCGCAATCAGCTTGCGCACCTCGTGCTGACTCTTGCCACAGAAACTGCAGTAGAGCGTGTTCTTGCTGTCACCACCCGAATTCGTTGCCATCGTAGCACCTTTCCCGGAAGACCCGGTTCTGTCGTCTGCATTCGGCCCGTTCGGCGGGCCGAGGCACATTGCGCGTGCCGACTTCCAGCCAGCTTAGGACAGCCAATCCACCGCGACAATGCGAAAGTTGCCCCATGCCTAACGCGGCACGGGGCGCTGCGATCAGCTGTCTGTTTCTTCGTCACCGGCCGTGCGGCTCGTCACGATTTCGTCAATCAGGCCCCAGTCCTTCGCCTCTTCGGGCGACATGAAGTTATCGCGCTCGAGCCCCGCCTCGACGGCTTCGTAGGTCTGGCCTGTGTGTTCCACGTAGATCTCGTTCAGGCGCTTCTTCAGTTTCAGCGTCTCTTCAGCGTGGATCATGATGTCGGTGGCCTGGCCCTGGTAGCCGCCTGAGGGCTGGTGCACCATGATGCGCGAATTGGGCAGCGAGAAGCGCATGCCCTTGGCGCCCGCAGTCAGCAGCAGCGACCCCATGGAGGCGGCCTGTCCGATCACCAGCGTCGACACCTTCGGCTTGACGTATTGCATGGTGTCATAGATCGACAGTCCAGAGGTCACGACCCCCCCGGGGCTGTTGATGTACATGGAAATTTCCTTGGACGGGTTTTCTGCCTCGAGGTGCAGCAACTGGGCCACCACGAGACTGGACATGCCATCATGCACCGGACCGTTGAGGAAAACGATGCGTTCCTTCAGCAGGCGGGAGAAGATGTCATAGGCACGTTCGCCACGGCTGGTCTGTTCGACCACCATGGGCACCAAGGTGTTCATGTAGATGTCTAAGGGATCTTTCATTGGTCCTGCCTGCTTCCTGCGTCGGTTTGTGTTAACGTGGCTAAGTTAAGAGAGTCTTAGTATTGGCCCTAGGGGCCTGCAAGGGGCGGCGGGAAACTGCTGCTGTCTTTGCGCCTTGCGCTTGAGCGCGAAGAGCGCCGGGCGGAGGTCTGGCCGCGCCCGCCAGTCTTCCCATATGGGGGGCGGGGCGCGTCAATCAAGGCGTTCGATATCCTGACGGTTGGTCGCCTCGCGCCGGGACGCCCCGCGCAACGCGGCGCCGCAGCAGCCAACCAACCCACCAAAGCACAAGCCGCGATCCCAGGCAGACAGGTGTTGAGCAATCGATGCCCCTTGGCCGATGCCCTCCCGGCCCTAACTCGCGGGCATGACACACACACCTCACGCCACCTTTCCCCCGACACGCACGGCAGCGCTGTCCAGCCTGCAACGCTTTGTCCCGCTGGCCGGACGCGCCTATGCCGCGGGCCGCAACTTTGACCACGGGCCGGGTCACCACAGGCAGGTGTCCACGCTATCGCCCTATCTCCGGCACCGCCTGATCACGGAAGAAGAGGTCCTGCAGGCCGTCCTTGGACGCCACTCACCGCAGGCCGCTGAAAAATTCATCCAGGAGGTCTTTTGGCGGACGTATTGGAAAGGTTGGCTGGAGATGCGGCCTTCGATCTGGGCCAGCTACCGGCAAGGTGTGCGGCGCGCGCTTGACCAGGTGAACACGCAAAGCGGCCTGCGCGCGCGCTGGGAAGACGCCTGCCTGGGTCAGACAGGGATCGCCTGTTTCGACGCTTGGGCGCGGGAACTGGTCGAGACCGGCTATCTGCACAATCACGCCCGCATGTGGTTCGCCTCGATCTGGATCTTTACCCTTCGGCTGCCATGGGAATTGGGGGCCGACTTCTTCCTGCGGCACTTGCTGGACGGCGATCCAGCGTCGAACACGCTGTCGTGGCGCTGGGTCGGAGGGATGCAGACGCAGGGCAAAACCTATCTCGCGCGCGCCGACAACATCGCCAAATACACCGAAGGCCGGTTTCATCCGCTGCCGGGGACCTTGGCGCAGGACGCCCCCGCTCTGGCCGCCGTTCCACATCCTCCGCGCATGGATCCGCCGCGTCGACCGCCCGTGGACCTGACTGCGCCCAGCATATTGTTGGTGCATGAGGAAGATCTCTCTCCGGCCATGCTCCTGGAACAGGGCCTGCGGCCCGTGGCCAGCGTGGTGCTGCCCGCCAGCCGCGCGCTCAGCCCGTTGTGCCTGTCCGACAACGTCCATGGGTTTCGCCAAGGGGCGTTGAAAGATGCCACCACACGCTGGGCGGCGCGCTTGGGCCCGGTTCTGGAAACGGGTGATCCCGCAGCCATCGCAGTCTGGATGCACGAGCATGGCGCCCGGCAAATCGTGACGCCCTTTGCGCCCGTTGGACCGGTGCGTGACACCATCGACGCACTGCGCGACCTGCCCGTTCGGGAGGTTCTGCGCGGCTACGACGTGCGGGCCTGGCCCTTTGCCACGGCGGGGTTCTTCAAGTTCAAAGACAAGATCCCCCATCTGCTGGAGGCGCTCAGGACGCGCTCGGTCGCCTGAGGTCGGTCGGCTTGACAACTCAGTGAGCCAAGCATCCCGCATTGGCGAGTTGAAGCCACTTGGCGATCGCCTCGGGCCCCCAGGCTACCGCATCAACGCCAAAAGCAGGTCCCATTTGTCCGGCTGACGCAATCCACCGTCAGGGCATCGGGAAATGCAGACTTCCCGATCGAACCCGCACGCGTTCGCAGGGCAACTCAACCCCGTTTGGCCCAGTGCCCGGAACGGAAAAGAGGCGCCAAACTGGCGCCTCCCCCCTGACTTTACAGACCTTGCGATCAGCCGAACATGTCGGCGGTGATGCCTTCGTACCAGCCGATGCTTTCCTCGTAGGTCGCCTTGCGCAGCGCGGCGTCTTCGCCGGTCTGGCTGACAAAACCGTCCGTCTTGGCGATCTTCTCGTCGGTTGCCACGTAGGACGCGCCGACCTTGATACCATCGTCGGTGTCGATCAGCGACCAGCAGGTGTTGGAGAACTTCGCCGGGAAGACGCGGCTGTCGGTGAGCGCACCGCGCACGGCCATCGCCGCAACCTTGGCCTGGCTGTTGGCCGAGAAACCGGACTTCGGCATGTCGCCCTGGTTCGTGGCGTCGCCGAGAATGTGGATGTTCTCGTCGAGGCGAGACTGCATGGTGTGGCCGGAAACCGGCGCCCAGTTGCCCTCGGTCAGAGCAGCCGCGTCACAGATGGCGCCAGCCTTCTGCGCCGGGATCACGTTGACCACATCCGCCTTGATGACTTCGCCGTCGATGTCCACTTCCATGGTGTCCGGGTTCACGGAGACGTTCTCGCCGCCGAAATCCGGGCCGATGCGCTCGATCATGCCGCCGTAGTGCTTCTGCCAGCCCTCTTCAAAGAGCCCCTGCTTGGAGAACTTGGGCTTCGGATCCGCGATGATGATCTTTGCGGTCGGGTTCGAGGCCTTCAGCACATGCGCCACCATCGAGATCCGCTCATAGGGGCCGGGGGGACAGCGGTAGGGGTTCGGCGGGGCGACCATGACATAGGTGCCACCTTCCGGCATCGCGTCGATCTGCGACTTCAGCAGGGCAGTCTGGGTGCCGGCCTTGTAGGCGTGGGGCATCTTGCCCTGCGCGCTGAGGTCCCATCCGGCCACGGAGCCGTCGACAAAGTCGATGCCCGGGCTCAGGATCAAGCGGTCATACGACATCGCGCCACCACCCGCGAGGCTGACGGTCTTGGCATCGCGGTCCACACCGACGGCCCAGTCATGCACGACGTTGATGCCATAGTCGGAGGCCAGTGTCGCATAGCTGTGACCGATGGAGTTCAGGTCACGGAAACCGCCGATGTAGAGGTTCGAAAAGAAGCAGGTGTAGTATGTGCGCGTCGGCTCGATCAGGGTGACGTCGATCTCACCCTTGCTGTCCTTGGCGATGTAGCGCGCCGCCGTGGCGCCACCGGCACCCCCGCCGACAACCACCACATGCGGGCGGCCATGTCCGGCGGCGTGTACCATCGGTGCAGTCAGCGACGCGGCGGCCGCTGCCGTGCTCAAAAATGAGCGTCTGTTGAGAGTCATGTCCATCTCCTCCTTGCTGGACGGTCTGTTCTTGTCTGACAGCGCACAATCGTGATCTGCCAGTCTGGTAGTTGACCTCTGCGGGCCCTTGAATGTCGGCGGGGCGCGCTTCCACGCACCCCGGTAGAGAGGTCACTCGATGCTGGCAAAATAGGCCGCCAGCGCTGCAATTTCTTCGTCGGACAGGCGCGCGGCCATCATCTGCATCACCGGATGCGGGCGCAGTTTCTGCTTGTAGGCATGCATCGCGACGACAAAGTCGTCTTCGGGCCAATAGACGATCGAGGGGATCCCTGCGTCTGCACCATCGGGCTGATGACATGTCAGACATTCCGACGAGAGATACTCACCGTATTCAGCGTCTCCGACAATCGCGAGGATCTCGGGCGCGAGGTCCACTTCGCGCGCAGCGGCGGTCGGCGCGGATTCCGGGATGTCTTGCGGGTTGTCGGAGTACTGTCGCAAGAAAGCGACCACGTCGTGGCGTTCCTGCGCATCCTTCAGCCCGCGAAAGGACATCCGCGTGCCGGAGATCAGGGCGCGCGGATTCTCGATATAGGCGTCGAGCTGTTCCACGTCCCAGACCAGCCCGTCGCCAAAGGCCCGTTGCATGGCCTTGGAATATTTGAACCCGTCGAGAGCGCCAGCCCGCCGACCGAAAATCCCGTTCAGATGCGGTCCGGCGCGGTTAACCGCCGCCTCACCGACCTGATGGCACCCGGTGCACTGGCGAAAGATCTGCGCCCCACGGTCAGGATCCCCAAAGAGAGAGGCATCGGCCACGTCTTCGTCCGCGCTGGTTTCGGGAGTGCCCTCCGCCTTCGCCACGGGTTCCGGGCTCTCGGCGGTCTGCTCTGGTGTCTGCTCCAAGGCTTGCTGCGCTGCCGCGGCCTGCGCAGCGATTTCTGCCTTGAGCGCGGCGATCTCCGCCGTCTGCGCCGCGGCTGTTTCCTGCAATGCCGAGATCTCGTCCTGAACCGCGGAAAGGCGCATCATTGCGCCTTCTTCGCGTTCCGTCGCCTCAGCCGCGCGGGTCATGGCCACGTCGATCTCACCGGCGCGGTAGTCCCGGGCCGTGATCCCGTAGGCCAGCCCCAGCATCAGCGCGGTGCCCCCAAGAACCGGCACCAGAACATTGAAAGTGTTGGACATATGTGTTCACCCTATCGGCCGGCGTGCACCCGTATCAGCAGGTGCACGCCAGTTTTTCTGGTCCTTGACGCGTTACGGTTTGAACGTCTTGAGGTACTCGGTCACGGCCACGATATCGGCTTCTTTCTTGAGACCGGCAAAGGACATGCGCGTGCCCCTTGCAAACTTCTTCGGGTTCGCGAGGAAGGCTGCAAGGGTCGCCTCGTCCCAGACACCTTCCATGTTGGCCAGCGTCTTGGAGTATTTGAACCCATCGACCCCACCAATATCGCGTCCGACCACGTTGAACAGATGCGGCCCAGAACCCCGCGCGCCATCGTCGAGCTTGTGACAGGCCGTGCACTTCTTGAAGACCTTCTCGCCCGCTTCCACCAGCGCAGGATCCACGGCAGCCACCGTTTCAACCTCGGCAGCGGGTTCGGCCGCAGGTTCCGCCGCTGCCTCTTCGACCGGGTCTGCCGCGGGCGCGGGTGTCTCTTCGACGACTGCCGCTGCGGTGTGGGTCTCGGCCATGCCGGCGTCGGCGCCCTCTTCTTCCGGGGTCACGTCCAGCACCGTGGCGCGCATCGTGATTTCGACGCTGTCCTTGCAGTTTTCCATGCAGGGTTCGGTGCGCCAGATGCTGTATTCTGTCGCCGCACGATCATCGACAATAAAGCCATCTGCGTTCGGCAGAACCACCTCGTTCCAGGTCTCCGGCGACAGTTCGAACTCATCGTCGATGATATCGTTGGAGTAGAGGATATAGGCCACGATCGCATAGACGTCGTCGTCGGAGAGCGTCTGCGCTGCGCCAAAGGGCATGGAGCGGTTGACGTAGTCCCAAACGGTAGAAAGATGCGGCCAGTAAGACCCGACAGTCTTCAGCGGATCCTCGTCGGCAAGGGTGCCGTCGCCACCTGCCAGCTTGGGCCAGTTGTCGACCCCTTCGGCAAAGGATCCGTGGCAGCTTGCGCAGTTGTCTTCAAAGATCTCTTCGCCGTCGAATGCATTGCCGGAGCCCGCAGGCAGCCCGGTTCCGTCCGGGCGCACATCGATGTCCCAGGCGGCGATTTCCTCCGGCAGCGCGGCGCGGCCGAGGCCGAAACGCAGGCCTGTGGCTTCGCCGCTGGCAATGGCCGCGGCGACAAGACCGCCTTCCGCAGGCGCGGCGTTCTCTGCCTCGGCTGTCTCGGTGGCTTCAACGACCACGGCAGCAGTCTGCACCGGTGCTTCGGGCTCCGGGATCGGAGCGGGCAAGGCCCCCAGCTGCGCCGGTGCCTTGGGCATGGGCGTCACGTTGCGGTCGGCAAAGTTGTAGGCCGCCACAAGGGTCAGGCAGATGCCCAGTGCAGAGCCGGCGTAAAGATTACGAGACTTCGACATTTTCGGCCTCTCCGTTCGATTTCACATGCCAGGTCTGGATGCAGTTGTTATGGTAGATGGAGTTCAGGCCGCGCACATCGCGCAGCTGCGCCTTGGTCGGCTGGACATAGCCTGTCTCATCCATGGCACGGGATTGCAGGAGCCATTCCTCACCGTTCCATGTGGTGTCGAGGTAGAAGCGGGTCAGCGCCTTGTCCTGACCTTCTGCGGCCAGTCGCGCCGTTTCCCAAGTCTTGCCACCGTCCTTGGACACGTCGACGCGGGTGATGCGCCCGTGACCAGACCATGCCATGCCGGTGATGACCACCGGGCCGGTGCCGTGCTTGATCGGCGCCTGCGGGCTGGGCGAGGTGACCACGGATTTTGCATCCATGACCCAGGTCCATTTGCGCGACGTGCCATCCTCGAGCGTGTCGGTGTATTTCGACGTCTCCTCGCGGCTTTCAACCGGCGCATCGAGCACTTCGACACGGCGCAGCCACTTGACCCACATGTTGCCTTCCCAGCCGGGCACCACGAGACGAACGGGGTAGCCATGCTCCTTGCGCAGCGCCTCCCCGTTGGCCTTGAAGGCGACCAGCACATCGTCCATGGCCTTTTCCATCGGGATGGAGCGGCCGTTGGAGGAAGCATCCGCGCCCTCGACATAGACCCATTTGTCCTTGAAATCGCCGGCTGCATCGAGGCCCGCCTCGGCCAGCAGCGTGCGCAGCGGCACGCCGGTGTATTCCATGTTGTGGATCATGCCGTGGGTGAACTGCGCGCCGTTCAGCTGCGCACCCGCCCATTCCATGCCGGTGTTGGCGGCGCATTCGCAGAAATAGACGTGCTGCTCGCGCGGGAAGCGCTCCAGATCGGCGTAGCTGAAGACCAGCGGCTGATCGACGAGACCGTTGATCATCAGGCGGTAGTCGCCTTTGGTCAGCTCGATTGCACCGGAGTGATGGCGCTCGAACGCGCAACCTTGCGGCGTGATCGTGCCTTCCAGCGCGTGGATCGGCGTGAAGTTGATCGACGAGATCGTGTCCGCCGTCAGCCATTCCACGTTGCGACGGATCACGTCACCTTCATATTCGATCGGCAGGCCGTAGGGGGTGGCGTCGACGCCATCGCCCAGACCGGAGGCCCATTCCTGCACTTCGGTGATCAGCGGATCGGGACCGGCGGCCTTGGCCGCACCCGCCGCAACAGCGCCTGCCCCCAGCGCGGCGGCGCTGGTCAGGAACGTGCGGCGCGAGGGGCCTTTGTTCTCTGTGCTCATGGCAATCTCCAATTCATTGAGAAGACTAGAATTTCATACAGGGCGCTCGGCTTGCCCCGCGAGGTTGACGTGCCGGGTCAGGGGCGGATGTAGGCGTAGCCCTGCTCTTGCAATTCGATCAGCCGCACGACGCCCGAGGGCACAACGGTGGCTTCGGACATCAGGGCAACCTCTTTGCCTGCCTTCGCGGACATGGCGCGATGCGTGTTGCCGCAAGCCGCGAAAGAGAGGTTTTCCATCTCCAGCGCCATTGTCGACACACGGTCAGCGACGGGGCTCTTGCCCGGCACAAACATGTTCAGGCCCGGCCCATAGGTGACCACCTCGACGACGACCGTGTCGCCCTGGCTTTCGTAGTAGCGCGTCATGTTGGCCACGTTGTTCAGGGCCATGTTCATGACTTGCGGGTCGTTCTGATCCACATGGACTGCCACGTAATGGGTCTGTCCCTCGGCAAAGGCGGTGCTGGCGACACTGGCCGCAAGCACGGCTGCTAGGATACGGGTCATCGTGGGTCTCCTCCCAAGTCTGTGTGTGAGGCGGCGGCGCTTATGCGCCAACCACCTCGACGCTTGTGTTGGGCTCCAGTGTGACGGTGCCCAGCTTTCGGATATGGTTCTCGACCACGTCCCAGATCTGCGGGCCTTCCGTGCCCTCGTTCACGCTGGCCCAGCCGGCGACCACATAGGTGCTTGCCGGGTCGATTGCCTCGCCGGTCTTGATCAGCGTCATGTCAGAGATCCGCTGCCCCTGCGGCTTGTTCACGTCGCAGCGGTAGGCCATGCCCCCGATGCGCACCATGTCGCCCCCCTGCTGGTAATAGGGGTCGGGGTTAAAGATGTTATCCGCCACGTCCTCAAGGATCACCTTGATGAATTCCCCCGTCATTTCAGAGCGATAAGCCTCGCCATAGGACATGGAGGTGACGTTCCAGATATCCTCGCGGGTGATGTCGTCCCCGGGGATCAGGCTTGGCCCCCAACGCACGCCCGGCGACATGGCGATGTCTGCATCCCGTTCGGAAATCAGCGCGTCGCAGATCAGGTCATCCCAGGATCCGTTGAAGTTGCCGCGGCGATACAGCAGCGTGTCCGTCTGCCCGATGACTTCTTCCAGCTCTGCCTTGTAGGGCGCGCGTTCCGCGTCGATCAACGAAGCGACTTGCGGGTCCGGCGCGATCACATCCGAAAAGATCGGGATCAGCTTGTGGCGGAAGCCCATCATGCGCCCGTCGCGCACGTCCAGATCGACGCGGCTGACGAATTTCCCGTTGGAGCCGGAGGCGATCAGGATCGTCTCGCCCACGAGCACCGGCTCGGGCAGCGCGTCGTGGGTGTGGCCGGTCAGGATCACGTCAATGCCCGAGACATTGGACGCCATCTGCTTGTCCACGTCAAAGCCGTTGTGGCTGAGGCAAACCACCAGCTCGGCGCCTGCATCGCGCACTTCGTCGACCATGGCCTGCATGTTCTGGTCACGTATGCCAAAGCTGTATTCCGGGAACATCCAGCGCGGGTTGGCGATCGGCATGTACGGAAAGGCCTGACCGATCACGGCGATCTTCACGCCGCCACGCTCAAAGAACTTGTAGGGCGGAAAGAGATCCGAGGCGGGTTCGTCCCACTCCGCATCAAAGATGTTCTGGCCCAAGGCGGCAAACGGCAGGCCCTCGACCAGTTCTGCCACGCGCTCGGATCCCAGCGTGAACTCCCAGTGAAAGGTCATGGCGTCCGGCTTCAGCCCGTTCATCACGTTGACCATGTCCTGGCCTTCGGTCTGGTAGCAGGTGTAGGATCCGTGCCACGTGTCGCCGCCATCCAGCAACAAGGCGTCGGGACGCTCTGCGCGGATGGCGTTGACCACGGTGGACACCCGGTCCAGCCCGCCAACCTTGCCATAGCCCTGCGCAAGCGAGGAAAAATCGTCATATGTCAGCGCATAGGCGGAGGGGGAGCCATCCGCGATGCCATATGCCTTGCGGAAATCCGCACCGGTGATGTGGGGCACCGCGCCCCGGTTGCCGCCAACCCCGATGTTGATCGAAGGCTCGCGGAAGTAGATCGGCTTCATCTGCGCATGGATATCGGTGACGTGGATCAGGCTCACGTTGCCGAAAGTGTCAAACTGCAGAAGCTGGTCCTGTGTGAGGCTCTGCTGCGCCGCGAGCCGCGCCCAGTTGCCAAACCCGGAGGCCCCGACCATTGCCGAGGCCGCCATGGACACCTGCAGAAAATCGCGTCTTGAGATCATGGGGAGGGGTCTTTCTGTCTCATGACACACATGCGCATGTGTGAATGGGTTATAAAGGAAAAACCCCCGCGCGCGCTGGCACGTGGGGGCTTGGGATTTAGTTGCGGACGGACGGTCCTTCGACCGAGAGACCGTTGCCGCGCGACTTCACATAGAGTTCCAGCGCGATGAACTCTTCGGAGCCGGCGCTGTAGGTATGTGCACGGGTGTCACGCACGCAGCCCTTGAACCGGGAATGCACGCCGTTCAGCTTCGCGTTCTTCAGACGGTAGGCCGGGAAGCCGTTGATCTGACCCTGGCTGAGGTGGTCGGCACGGATGTAGTTGCCGTAGTTTTCCTCGTGGCAGGACGCGCAGGACAGCTCCAGCTGGCCGGTGCGGGTGTAGTACAGTTCCTTGCCCTGCGCCCAAGCATCGGCCGCGGGGCCATCAATGGCCACGTTGACGGTCGTGTTGCGCGAGTGCGACGTGATCATGGCTTCCATGCTCACAGCGCCACCGGCGTCGTACTTCCACGCGTCAGCGCCCATCCGCGTGGTGCGGCAATCGTTGACCTGCATCTGCAGGGTGCGCAGTTCACCGGCTTCGGCGTTCCACTTGGGGTAGGTCGCGGCCACGCCCTGCATGCTCTCGGCGGCATCGCCATGGCAATCGGCGCAGGACTTGCCCTCGGACCCGTCCGCCGTTTCCCAGACCTCTGCGGCCTGATCGACAAAGATCATGCCCTGGTTTTCGAAGTCATCCATCTGCTGGGCCTGGGTTTCATCCTTGCGGAAGTGCCAGCCAGAGATGATCTCGTCCACGACGCCGTCCAGATGCGCAGGCGCGGCGGTCTTGGTGATCATCTCGATGTCGTCATTCAGGATCAGCGTGTCGTCGTCGGCGCCGCCTGCAAAGGCAACGGGCGCCACAAGCAGAGCGGCCACAGCCGTCAGTGCCTTGAAATTCATTATAGTCCCTCCCTGGAGCTTTCCGTCACAGACCCTGCGACGGATGGCGACCAGCCCCCTTCGGCGCGTTCCGAAGGGGGCTGGCAAGGCATTTAGCCGATCTTGATCTTCTTCGACGTGTCGTACACGTCACCGTCGTCGTCATACCATGTGAAGGTAAACTCACCGGCTTCGGGAACGGTTGCGTCGAACTCGAAATACGGGTTGGTCGAGATCGCGGGCTCGATCTTTACGTCAACCACGTTCTGTCCGTTGAAGTCGGCAGTGAAGCGGTTGATGATCGAACGCGGGATCGTGTTGCCCTCTTTGTCCTTGCGCTGACCGGATTCCATCTTGTGGGAAATCAGGGTCTTGATGGTGATCGAGTCACCAGCAGCGGCAGACTTCGGGACCTTGACGCGGGGTTTGACACCAGATGCCATTTCTCAAATCTCCTGTAATGCAGTGGACGCAATCCCGAACCGCGAAACCGGTTCGCGCAGGTGTCGGGACTGCTCCGACACTTAGCCGCCGCAGCCGCCGATGGTGACCTTCACGGCCTTGGAGGCGCGGGCGAAAGAGCCATCCGCCAGCTTGGCAATGGCGATCACATCCTGGGTGCCCGCGAGGCGGATCCGGGTGGAGGCCGACTGCGAGGCCGCAAGCGGGCCAAAGTTGAACGTGGCCACCGGCGGGGTCGGGTTGCCAGCTGCCAGCACCATGATCGCGGAGGCGCCAGCGGCGTCGACCGAGATCGGCACGGTGTTGCCGTTTTCGGCGATTTCCGGCGCGGTCAGTTCGACACCACCATCTGCCACGGCGGCACCGCCAGTGAATTCGTTGATCAGTTCGTCAACCGCCGCATTTGCACGGAACGGCAGAACGGTCAGCAGCGCTGCACCGGCACCAAGGGCCAGCGTTTCGCGACGCGTGAAGTCCATCGTCATACTCCTCGAAATAAAATTGCGTTCAGCTGTCCTGAAGGGTCATCAGGAAGGCGACCACATCTTCGACTTCCTGGGCCGTCAGGATCGGCGTCAGGTCTTCTTCTTTTGCGGCCTTCCCGGTGTAGCCATCGCCCGGGCGGTTGAAACCGCTGGTCTTGTAGAAAGCCGGCATCACCGTACCTTCAAATGTCATCTTGGCATTTGCCACGATCCCGCGAAGCTCACCCGCCGTGCGGTAGCCACCAACGCCGTCCAGCATCGGGCCCACTTCGCCGTGGAACGGAGCATCTTTCAAGGCGCTCACTTCGTGGCAGGCGAGGCAGTTGCCCTTGCCCTTGGCGATCATGAGTTCACGCCCGGCTTCGGGGTTGCCTTCGACGCCTGTCAGCGATGCTTCGATCTCACCGTATTCTCCGAACGACAGATCGTTCGGGCCAACGGTTTCGGCGGACACCATAGCTGCGCTCAGCGCGACAACGGCGGTCAGTGCTGTAAGTTTCATTTTTCCTCCCTCGGCATGCGAGGGGCTTGCGAATGTTACCAATCGCTCTAATTCCTCGCGGCTGTGCATACCGTAGGACACCGTCCCGGGCTGACGCAACATCAAATTCACGGATATGAATTAATGCGTCGTAAAACCGCGCACCCCTTGCTTGTGTCTGGGATGCACGCGCCCGCCCAACAGGATTGAATCCAGTTTTTATATCTCAAAATCATATGCTTGCGAAATCTCGTCCGGGCCCGCCACTGACGCAGTCAGACTAAAATCTGCAAGAATTCTTGTGCGCGCCTGCGCCGCCAAGGGCTCGCACACTTGCGACAAAGGGCCCGCGTCGCACGAGTCCATGCCGTCGCAGGCCCCGACACCCCTGCCATCAGACAGGCGTCACTTCACGCCCTGCGCACGAAGACGTGATTGATTCGCGCAGGGTCAGCCCTGCCAAATGCGCAACCCTGATCAGTCGAAACTGCCGTTGCTGCGTTCCTGAATCCGGCGGGCGTGGTAGCGCTGAAAGTCTTCGCCAGTGTCACCGACCATGTCGTAACGCTTTTCCGCGACCCATGTGAACATGTCGAGCGAAGTGCCTTTGCCAAAGGCCCCGGGCATCACCGCAACCGCCGCTTCGACGGCGGTCTGCTCTTCGCCGACCTCCTCGGGCAAAAACACCACGTTCGGCGTGAACATCACCCGCCAGCGCCGCGCCATCTCCTTCTCTGACAGCGCTTCGCCGTCGAAATCCGTCACCTCGACATCGCCATACAGGTTCATCTGCACGACAAAGTAGTGCTCTGCGATGTAGTCGGAGACCTCGGGGTCGGAAAAGACCTCTTCGTGCATCTTCTTGCAGTAGATGCAGCCGCGCTGTTCAAAGAACAGCACCAACCGCTTGCCCTCTGCGTTGGCTTCTTCGAGGTCCTCGCGCAGATCCTTGAAGGTGTCGCGCATCCAGGGCGACTTGTACAAGCCGTCATCCCCCAGTTCCGCCGCCGAGGCTGGCAGTGCCATCAGGGCCCCAAGGGCCACAGCCAAGATTGCTCGCATCGCTCATTCTCCTCACAAAGGCGCGCCACGCGCGCGATCATCCTCGCCTGTGGCGATCAGCTGAAGCTGGTCCAGCCCGGAAAGGTCTCCAACATCCATTGTGCGATCAGGTTGACCGTATCCGTTACAATGAGAATCGCAAAGAGGATGAGCATGACGCCCATCACCTTCTCGACGTAGACCAGCTTGTCGCGGTGCCGCGCGGTCCACCGCAGGAACGGCCCGGAAAACAGCGCAGCCACGACAAAGGGCGCGGTCATGCCCACGCCGTAGACCAGCAGCAACAGGCCGCCGCGCCAGATCTCGCCAAAACCGGAGGCAATCATCAGGATCGACGCCAGCGCAGGTCCGACGCAGGGCGTCCAGCCAAATCCAAAGGCCAGCCCCATCAGATAGGCGCCCAGCACCGTAGTGGGGGCCATGTCGCTTTCGACCCGCGCCTCGCGGTAAAGCAGACCGATGCGGATCACGCCGAGGAAATGAAGACCGAACACCAGCAGGAACCCCGCGGCTACGTAAGACAAGGGACGTTTCCAGTCGGCAAAGGCCTGCCCCAACCCGGTGGCCCCCATCCCAAGCAAGACGAATATCGTCGTGACCCCGGCGGCGAAACAAATCGCCGAGACCACCAGCCGTCGCTGCGCACCTTTTGGAATGCCGTCATCGCCGCGCAGTTCAGCCATGGAAATCCCGGCCATGTAGCATAGGTAAAAGGGCACCATCGGCAGGATGCAGGGGGTGAAAAAGCTTAAAAGCCCGGCGAACGCCGCCCCCAGAAACGAAATATCAAGCACGTGATGCGCCTTTTCTTGATCAATTCACATATTCAGATTACGTTGTCCGTTAAACCGACGTCAACGTGCGACCTGCTCACATGCGTAATTCTCTGATCGTTTTCTTCCTGTCAGGCCTGTCCCTGTGTGGTGCGGCCTGGGCTGGCGAGGTGCGTCTTGTCATGGTCGAACAGCCGGGCTGCGCCTATTGCGCGGCCTGGGATGACCAGATTGCCCCGGCCTATCCGAACACGACCGAAGGGCGATTCGCCCCGCTGGTGCGCGCCGATCTGCGCGAGGGTCCGCCGGAGGGCATGGCCTATGCCCGGCGCGTCAACTTCACCCCCACGTTCATCGTCATCGAAGACGGGGCAGAGGTCGCCCGGATGGAAGGTTACATCGGCGAGGACTTCTTCTGGCCCGTTTTTGCCAAGCTTCTGGAGGACAGCACCGCGTTTCAATCCCAGTCCGGTTCGGACTAGGGTACTGGCAGGACAGACAATGGCGCTCCCCATTCTCAAGGATGACCTCAGCGACGAAGAGCTCGACGCGATCGTTGGCAAGGCGACGACGGCCTCTGCCTTTCTGAAGGCCATAAGCCACGAGGGTCGGCTCATGATCCTGTGCCACCTCGTAAGTGGCGAGAAATCGGTCACGGAACTCGAAGATCTGCTGTCTTCCCGGCAGGCCGCGGTCAGCCAGCAACTCTCGCGCTTGCGGCTCGAAGGGTTGGTTGTGCCCCGGCGCGACGGCAAGGCGATATACTACCGTCTGGCGGACGACCGGCCGCGCAAGATGCTTGAATGCGTCTACGATCTGTTTTGCCGCGACGACGACGCCTGAACCTGCGACCAAACTGCGCCGCCAGCAAGCTTGCCTTAACCTGATACCGCGCACATACTGAACGCCCGTAGGGGTAAGTCGGGTCAGGAGGAGGGCTTGGCATGCTCGAATATGTTTCGGAACACCATCTGGTGGCCTTGATCGGCCTTGGAAGCGGTCTGCTTCTGGGGCTTGCAGCGCGATTGGGACGCTTTTGCACCCTCGGTGCCATCGAGGATGCGCTTTATGGCGCGTCAACGGTGCGCTTGCGCATGTGGGGGCTGGCAATCGGTCTGGCCGTGATGGGCAGTTTTGCCCTGATGGCCTCTGGCGCGCTGGACGATACAGGCACCTACTACCTGTCGATCCGATGGATGCCGATGGCCTCGATCCTCGGCGGATTGATCTTTGGCTATGGCATGGCGCTGTGCGGCACCTGTGGCTATGGCGCCATTGCGCGATTGGGCGGCGGCGACCTGCGCAGCTTTGTCATCGTGTTGGTCATGGGTGTGTCGACCTATGTCGTCCTGTCCGGTCCGCTGGCGCCCTTGCGCGACGCCTTGTTCCCGCAGTCGGACGTCACCACCGACATTGCGCCCGGTATC
This sequence comes from Sagittula sp., assembly GCA_042088665.1. Taxonomy (GTDB): domain Bacteria; phylum Pseudomonadota; class Alphaproteobacteria; order Rhodobacterales; family Rhodobacteraceae; genus JBELMB01. Next base: position 24,307 of record JBELMB010000027.1, on the reverse strand, counting down.
GCACATCAGGTCGCGGCCTTCTCCGGCGCGCCGATGCCCGTGGTGGGGATATTGATCGGCGCGCTGATCACCCTTTGCGCCGGTGCATCGCGCCCGCTTTGGGAACGACCACAGCACGTCGCCTGGTCTGCCGTGGTGGCCGCCGCCGTGGTGCTGGCCTGGGCAGGCACGGCGTGGGTGGCCCGCGAAGGCTTCGAAGCATTGCCGATCGTCTCGCACAGTTTCGCCGCACCGCTCGGGGAATCGATCCTGTGGTGGATGACCGGTTCTGCGCGCCCCTTGACGTTTGCAGTGGGCTCGGTCGCGGGTGTGTGGGGCGGGGCCTTTATCGGCTCACTGATCAAGGGGCATTTCCGCTGGGAAGCCTGCGAGGACCCGCGCGAATTGCGCAGACAGATCTTTGGCGCGGCCCTGATGGGCGCAGGCGCGGTCCTTGCGCTGGGATGTTCCATCGGGCAGGGCTTGTCGGCTTTTTCCGTACTGGCGATTTCCGCCCCGGTCACCTTCGCCGCGATCTTTGCCGGCGCGGCTTTGGGCCTGCGCCAGTTGATCATGGGCTTTCAGCCCGCAGAATGAGGGCTCGGCCCCGTGGCCGAGCGCATCTTCTTTGGCTGTCGTTCGCTTACAGATTCAAGCAACGGGTCTTCACCGGCATTTTACCGGGCAATGGCCAGCGGGCGCACCCCGGCGAAGGACCGGGGACAACAAGACCTCAGCGGAGCGCCATTGCGCCCCGCGACAGGCTCACCCCCACTCCTGCAGGCGCGCCACGTAGCGCGCCAAAGTGTCGATCTCCAGGTTCACGCGGTCGCCCACCGCCACATCGCCCCATGTGGTCACCTGCTTGGTATGCGGGATAAAGTTGATCCCGAACCGCGTGCCTTCGACTTCGTTCACGGTCAGCGAGGTGCCGTTCAGCGCCACCGAGCCCTTGGGTGCAATGAATTTCGCCAGCACCTCGGGGGCGTCGAGGACAACCCGCGTGCTGTCTCCTTCGTCGGTGACAGAGACGACCTCTGCCACGCCATCCACGTGACCCGACACGATGTGACCGCCCAGTTCGTCCCCTACCTTCAACGCGCGTTCAAGGTTCAGCCGCTTGTGCTCGACCCAACCGGTGTTGCCGCCGATGCTGGTCTTGGAAACGGTCTCGGCGCTGATGTCGACGTCGAACCAGTCAGACCCCAGTCCCACGACCGTCAGACAGACGCCATCACAGGCGATAGAGGCCCCCATGTCGATGCCGCTGGTGTCGTATCCGGTCCCGATCCGGGCGCGCAGATCGCCGCGACGCTCCAGGTGCTGGACCGTGCCCACGTCCGTTATGATGCCGGTGAACATGGCTTTCCCCTTTTGCTGACCACCCGATGCCCGCTAACACCCCCGCGACCCGGCCTTAATTCCGCCGGGATTTGTGGATAGTGTGTTAACAAACCAGAGACATAATCGGGCACCATGGGCAAGGCAACCGGCGACACACGCGTCTTTCTTTTCCTGCAAGGACCACACGGTCCTTTCTTTCACCGTCTGGGCGCAATGCTGCGCAAGACCAGGGCGAAGGTCTGGCGCGTGGGCTTTAACGCGGGCGACCGCGCGTTCTGGTTTCACCCGCGCAGCTATCTGCCCTATCGCGGCACACAGGACGCGTGGCGCGGCTGGTTCTCGAACCTGCTCGTGGAACGGCAAGTGACCGATCTGGTGCTCTATGGGGACGTCCGCCACATCCACGCCGAAGCCGTCGAAGAGGCGAGGGCCCGGGGCCTGCGTGTTCATGTCTTCGAAGAGGGCTACATGCGGCCCTACTGGGTCACTTATGAACGCGGCGGTGCCAACGGGCATTCGCGCCTGATGAAGATGAGCGTCGACGACATGCGCCGCGCGCTGGAGCTGTCGGACATGGAAGCCCCCCTGCCCCCGGGCCATTGGGGTGACATGCGGCAGCACATCTTTTATGGCGCGCTCTACCATTGGTTCGTGATGTTCCGGAACGGCGACTACCGCAACTTTCAACCCCACCGGTCGCTGACCGTCTTCCAGGAATTCCTGCTTTATCTCCAGCGCCTGTTGCTGATGCCGCTGAGCTGGATGGACCGGGTGCTGGCCACCGCCCGCATCCGCATGGGCGGCTTTCCCTATCACCTCGCGCTGATGCAGCTAGAGCATGACTCCAGCTTTCAGAAGCATTCCCCCTTCGCCACACAAGGCGAGTTTGTCGACCTGCTGATTTCGGGCTTTGCCGAAGGCGCGCCGGGGCACCATCACCTCGTGTTCAAGGCGCATCCCCTTGAAGACGGTCGCGCGGGTCTGCGCCGGTCCATTCGCGACTCTGCCAATCGTCATGGTGTCCGGGACCGCGTGCATTTCGTGCGGGGCGGCAAGCTTGCGCAGCTGCTCAACGATGCACGCACGGCCGTGACCGTCAATTCCACCGCGGCGCAGCAGGTGCTGTGGCGGGGCATTCCCCTCAAGGTCTTTGGCGACGCGGTCTATGCCAAGCCAGAGTTCGTCTCCACCCAGTCCCTGCCGGACTTCTTTGCCATGCCGTCGCGCCCCGACAACAAGGCCTACCAGGACTACCGGCGCTACCTGCTGGAGACATCACAACTGCCCGGCGGTTTCTATTCCGCCCGCGGGCGTCGCCAATTGCTGCGACAGGTCGTCGACATGATGCTGGCATCCGACGATCCCTATGACGCGCTGGAACATGGCACCGCGGCCCCGAGGCAACAGTTGCGTGTGGTGCGCTGAACGACACCACCCCTAGTACTGGCGTTTTATCCACAGATCCGGTACGTTAAACAAAAAACTTGAGGCAGAATACATAGGTCGAGGAGACCGAGCAGTGAAACACTCCCCCTCCCGTTGGGCGCGGTCTGTCGCCCTTCTGGTCGCGGTGTCCTTTGTGGCATCCTGCGGCCTACCCCGCGTGGGTCCAAACAAACGTGAAATCTTTGCAGGTTCGGTGCAACGCGAAGGGGATGCCTTCATCGTCTCTGTGAACGATCGCGTCACGCGGGCCACTGCGGTGGTGCCTGCGCTCGGGTTCTCCGAGGAGTTCAAGAACGCCTCGGTCCTCGGATCCGACACCATTCAACCCGGCGATACGCTGGGACTGACGATCTGGGAAAACGTCGACGACGGCCTGCTGGCGCCGGAGACCTCGAACTCCACCCTGCTCGAAGAAGTGCAGGTGGATGGCGCGGGCTTCATCTTTGTGCCCTACGCGGGTCGCATCCGCGCGGCAGGCAACACACCTGAACGCGTGCGCCAGATCATCACCAACCGTCTCGAAGACCAGACACCGGATCCGCAGGTGCAGGTGCGCCGCGTGGCCGGTGACGGGTCCACCGTGAGCCTCGTGGGCGCGGTCGGCGGTCAGGGCGTCTTTGCCATCGAACGCCCCACCCGGACGCTTTCGGCCATGGTCGCACGCGCCGGCGGCATCACCATCGAACCGGAGATTGCCCAGATCAAGGTGATCCGGGGCAGCCGGTCGGAAACCATCTGGTTCCAGGACCTGTTCAAGCATCCCGACTTTGACATTGCCCTGCGCGGCGGCGACCGGATCCTCGTCGAGGAAGACACCCGCGCCTTTACCGCGCTTGGCGCGACCGGCACACAGTCGCGCGTGCCCTTCGAGGCACAAAGCATCTCTGCGGTCGAGGCCATCGCCACGGTGGGCGGCCTCGTCTCCGCCACTGCGGACCCGACAGGTGTCTTTGTCTTCCGCAATGAGCCGGCGGCAATTGCCAACCAGGTTCTGGGCCGCGAAGACCTGATTGGGGCGCAACGTCTTGTCTACGTCCTTGATCTGACGGAACCGAACGGCATGTTCATGGCGAGGGATTTCGTGATCCGCGACCAGGACACGCTCTACGTGACGGAGGCACCATACGTGCAATGGGACAAGACAATCGCCTCTCTGACGGGGTCGCTGGGCACAGTGGGCACACTGACCGGGATCGCGGATTCGCTGACCGGAACGGGCGGCTGATCACACAGGACTCCGAGGGACAGGAGCGCGCCGGGGACATGTCTCCCCGGCGTCTTTTTGTCTACAATGCCGGGTTTCTGCGCCAGCCGCGCCTGCGCGCGATCCTTGCCTCGGGCGGCTACAAGCTGCGCCTTGGACGACCGGGACCGGATGATCTCGTGGGGGTCTGGGGCCAGTCGCCATATGCTCACCGCGGCGAGGCCATGGCGGCGCGCCAAAAGGTGCCCTTGGTGCGCATCGAGGACGCCTTCCTGCGGTCGCTCAAACCCGGACGGGTGGGTGAGCCCCCCATTGGACTGCTGGTCGACCATACCGGGGTGCATTTCGACGGGCGCAGGGCATCGGATCTGGAACGCCTGCTGAAGGACCATCCACTCGACGACCACGCCCTGATGGAACGCGCGCGCGGTGCCATCGCGCGGATGCGCGACGCTCACCTCAGCAAGTACAGCGCCACACAGATCGACGCAGAGGGGCCCGCCCCCGGCTATGTGCTGGTGGTTGACCAGACCCGTGGCGACGCCTCCGTGCGCGCCTCTGACGGCGACCGCTCGCGGTTCCTCGAAATGCTGTTCGTCGCCCGCGAAGAAAACCCCGGTGCGCGCATCGTGCTGAAGACGCATCCCGAAACCAGCGCTGGCCACCGCGAAGGACATTTCCGGGACGACGATATTCAGGGACCCGTGTCGATCTATGACGGCCCCGCCTCGCCGTGGACCCTGCTGGAGGGCGCGACGCAGGTCTACACACTCTCGTCGCAAATGGGGTTCGAGGCGATCCTCGCGGGGCACAAACCCCGGGTCTTCGGCATGCCCTTCTACGCCGGTTGGGGCCTGAGCGAAGACGAGCACGTGTTGGCGCGGCGCGGACGTAACCTCACCCGGGCGCAACTCTTTGCCGCTGCGATGATCCTCTACCCCCTGTGGTTCGACCCTTACCGGGCGCGGGGCTGCGCATTGGAAGACGTACTGGGCGCACTGGAGGCACAAACCCGCGCCTGGCGCGAAGATCACAAAGGCTGGGTTGCCTCCGGTGCACGCTTGTGGAAAAGGCCGCTGCTGCAAAAATTCTTTGGCCAGCACAAAGGTGTGCGCTTCGAAGATGATGTGGACAAGGCCACGGTCCTCGCCCGGCAAACAGGGCGCCGCCACATGGTCTGGGCGAACCATGCCAACGCCGGGGCCATCCATCTGGAGGATGGCTTCCTCAGATCGCGCGGTTTGGGGGCGACTTTGGTGCCACCGCTGTCGCTTGTGCTGGATCCGGCGGGGATTCACTTTGATCCGGTGACCGCATCGCGCCTCGAACAGTTGATTGCCCACAGGGCTGGTGCGATGCGACCTGACCAAATCGCACGTACCCACAGACTGATCGAGACGATGGTGCAAGGTGGGTTGTCCAAATACAACCTTGACGGAGATATCCCCAGCCTCCCGCCCGGCAAACGTATTCTGGTGCCCGGACAGGTTGAGGATGACGCCGCCATCTTGCGTGGCAGCCCTGACATGCAATCAAACGCCGCGTTGCTGGAGCGGACCCGGCAAGAGAACCCCGACGCCGTTATCCTCTGGAAACCACATCCGGACGTGGAGGCCGGTCTGCGCAAGGGGGCCGTGACCGCGCCAGAGCGGTTCGCGGATGTTGTGCTTGATCGGGTTGGTATCGCCGAAGTGCTTGAAAACGTGGAAGAGGTCTGGACAATGACCTCTGGTACAGGGTTCGAAGCCCTCATGCGCGGTTGCCGGGTCACGACCCTGGGCGTGCCCTTCTATGCCGGCTGGGGCCTGACGCGCGATCTTGGGCCCGTGCCGACGCGTCGCCATGCCGGGCCACGCCCGGATCTAGCCGCGCTGGTGCATGCCACCCTGATCGACTATCCGCGCTATTTCGACCCTGTCACCGCGACTGCCTGCCCCGTCGAAGTCATCGTGGACCGGCTTCGAAACGGGCCGATCCCGACCCCGGGATTGTTCAACCGAACACTGTCAAAGCTGCAAGGAGCCTTGGCCAGTCATGCACATCTGTGGCGCGGTTAACGCGGCCATTGACCGAAATAGTCCATCCAGTTGAGAAATAGTTATTTTCAGACTTACCCACAGATTAACAAAGGTTAATGCTGCACCGGCGAAATGGGCTTTAGAAACTTGATATACATACCTTATTTCGACTCGGAGCCGCGTCGCCAAACGTGCTGAACATCCCCTTGCAAAACACGAACATCCACAAGCAAAAATTGTGGTGCTTCACGCAACCGATCGACGCCTAACGCACCGATCCCCGGGATGCCTTCGGCGCCCAGCGCCTTGCCTGCGCTGAACACATGCAATTCGTCCACAAGGTCGGCTGCCAGCAGTGATGCCGCCAGTTGCCCGCCCCCTTCACAGAAGACCCGCGTCAGCCCTGCCTGCCCCAAGGCTTGCAGCAGCCCCAACGGGCCCAGCCGCCCGCTGACCACGGAACAGGGGAGCAGCTTTGCGCCAAGCCCTTCCCACGCCTTGCGCACTTCGGCGCCCGCCTCGGGCCCGTGGCACAGCCAGACCGGGGTGTCATGGGCGGTACGGGCCAGATCCCCAAGCAGGGGCACATCCAGGTGCCGGGTGGCGACGATCCGCACTTCGGGGCGCGTCCGGTCATAGCCGCGCGCCGTAAGACGCGGATTGTCCGCGCGCGCTGTGCCGCCTCCAACGAGGGTCGCGTCATGCGAGGCACGCAGCGCATGGACCGCGTGCCGGGCCGCGGGCCCCGTGATCCACTGGCTTTCCCCGGTGGCCGTGGCGATCCGCCCATCCAGCGACAGCGCAAGCTTGAGGGTAAGTTTCGGTCGCCCCTGCTCCAGTCGCAAAAAGAAACCAGCGTGATCCTCCAGCGCATCCTGTGCCAGCACACCCGCCTGCACCTCGATCCCAGCGGCGCGCAACTGCGCAAAGCCGGTGCCCGCAACCCGGGGATCACTATCAGCAATGGGAGCTACGACGCGGGCAATCCTGGCTGCAATCAGCGCCTCCGTGCAGGGTGGCGTCTGACCGTGATGTGCACAGGGTTCGAGAGTGACATAAGCCGTAGCGCCCTCTGCCTGTGCGCCAGCCATGGCCAGCGCTTCGGTTTCGGCATGGGGACGACCGCCGGTTTGGGTCCACCCACGACCGACGACGCGCCTGTCTTTGACGAGGATGCACCCGACAGCAGGATTGGGCCAGACCTGACCAAGACCGCGCCGGCCGAGGCTCAGCGCCGCGGCCATCCAGCGCGCATCTTCCACGCTCACCGCGCCTGTGGCCCGCCTTCGGGGCGCAGCTCACTGACGAACTTGTCAAAGTCATCAGCAGCCTGGAAATTCTTGTAGACGCTGGCGAACCGCACGTAGGCCACGGTGTCGATCCGTGCGAGGGTTTCCATGACAATCTCGCCGATCATGGGCGATGGGATGTCCGTTTCACCCATGCTTTCCAGCCTTCGAACAATGCCGGAAATCATCTGGTCGATCCGTTCGGGATCAATGGGACGTTTCTGCAAGGCGATCCGAATGGAGCGCTCAAGCTTGTCCCGGTCAAAATCCTCTCGGCGACCGCTGGATTTTATGACCACAAGATCGCGCAACTGAACGCGTTCATAAGTGGTAAAGCGACCACCACACGCGGGACAGAAACGACGACGCCGAATGGAAACATGATCCTCAGCCGGCCGCGAGTCTTTCACCTGTGTGTCGATATTTCCGCAAAACGGGCAGCGCATTGACCTGTCCCCTCGTCTTCTTGTGTTCCTGCCTCGGTCGTGGGGTTGTTCCCCACTTATCCACAGTGACTATAGGGCATCCACAGGGTTTTGGGTAGAGGGATTATGCGCCCCCTAGATCCGGGTTCCATGGGTCCCAGGCACGCCACAAACCGGGCGCTGCAGGGCGCTTGCCAATCTCGTGCACCGACAGTTCAAAGTTTGCGAAATCTTCACCGAATCCCCCAAGGATGAAGGGCGGTAGGGAGAGGGATGTCAGGATCTCGGGCCTCGGCGGGAGAGGCCCGCACAGCCACGACCGGGGACAGCGGGTCACGTCCCCCGGGGATCTTGAGCCTTCTTGAGGTATTCGGGCTTCGTGTGATTGCCTGACTTCATGACCTTCTCGCGCTCTTCCATCCAGCTGAGGATACGCGTGATGGACGGATCCTTGAGCCGGATCCACTCAAGGCACCACTCCATCTCCTTGATCAACATCTCTGTGCTGATCGGCGTCAGGTCCCGCTCTGGATCGTCCCACCTTGGGCCACCGAGGTAGACCGCGGCAAACATGAGCTTCGCCTTCTTGGGCGGCGTCCCGTTCACCAGAAGCGCTTCGTAGAACATCCGGTGCACATCGTCCCAGGGACGATCCCGCCATGTCGACAATCCTTCGTTTCCAACGCCGCAATAGGCGTCATGCAATGCCGCGGCCATCAGGTATTCCCGACTTTGCCGGTCGCCCACAAGAGGCGCAAAAATCGGCGGAATTGTTGCCCCATCCGTCAGCGTTCTTGGGGGGGCCGTCCAGACCTGTCCACCCGCATCCACAAAATCGATCTGCTGCTTCGTGGGCAAGAAGGCATGGGCGAAATCCTCCATGAAGACCGGCTGCCCTTCCATCTGCAGCGGCCCGCCGATAAAGCGGCAGCGCTTTTTGCTCTGCGTAAGGTCGATGCAACTCTCTGCGGCCTGCGACGCCTGCCGGGCAATATACTCCGGCAACCCTATGACGCCGCCGGCCAATCCAGCACAGGCGGCAAAGGCCAGAAGACCTATCAGGGAACGGGAGCGAAGGCGTTTGATGAGCATGATCACAGCAGACAAAGGGACGGGACAAGGGACAAACCCCGACACCGCGAGCCTAGCAAATCGGCCCACAGCGCACGATGGAGGAATACCACACTTGGGTGAGATCTGACCTGCGGCAACATCACAAAATGAACAGGTCTGCTCCGATCATGGCTCAGGACAGGTGCACGACGACCTGTCGGCGGTGCGGCGCGTCACGATGTTCCACGAGGTAGAGGCCCTGCCAGGTCCCCAACACCAGCGCCCCATGGCTCACCGGGACGCAAAGGAATGTGGGCAGCAAGGCCGCCTTTATATGCGCGGGCATATCATCCGGCCCTTCCAGAACATGCGTCAGGTAATCCATCCGCGGGTCGTCCCCCCGCGGCACCAGACGCCCAAGGAAAGCCTTCAGATCCACTTGAACATCCGGATCCGCGTTTTCCTGGATCAGGAGCGATGCAGAGGTGTGTCGCACGAAAAGCGTGACCAGACCTTCGCCGACGCTCTGCCCCCGAAGCCATCCCGCCACATGTGACGTAAACTCGTAAAGGCCGGGCCCGGAAGTCGACAGCGTCAGCACGGTTTGCGGCATGGCCTATTTCCTTTGGACCGGCGTTGCCCTCCTGTGCCACCCCGACCCCGGTCGTGCAACCAACCGATTGCAGGGCACCACATGCCCGCCCTCCCGTCCAAGGGACGTAAAGAAGTTCACCCCCGGGCCGTCTGCCCGCCAGTCACCTGCCAGAACAGGCGACTTGAACCAGGCCCTGCGAGGGGATCGGGCAGACGACATTCAGCGTCATGGGCGACGTTCCGGTCGAAGCCAGCACGATATTCACCAATGGCACGTCAATGACGTCAGAGAGCTTCAGTTCAGGCCCCGTGTGCGCAAAACTCACCATCGGAGCAAGCGCCAGCGCGGCGCCGAGTATCAGGCGTTTCATGATGTATCTCCTTGCTATGCCAAGAAGATTGGGGGCACGGGTCCTACGGACAAGGTGTGCGCGCGCAGGGGTGATGTGCAGGCACGATGCCGTGTGCACCCCGTGACGGCTGGCGTGAACAGGTCCCCGGGACACGCAAGAGTGCGTGAAGCGCCCGGTTCAGTTGAAGAGCCGCGCGCCCATCTGGTCGATCATCTGTTTGGCTTTGAACACCGCCGCTTCTGTCGCCTCGTCATGGCTGCGCAGAAGGTCGGCCCGGATCATCTGGTGGGATTTCAGGTCCTCGCCCTCTCCCATCTCGATGCGGGCAGACAGGCGGTATTGCCCCCCCTCTGCGGCCATCGGTTCAGGGTAGATGCGAAAACCTTCGTATTCGACCGCGGACACGGGAGTGGCCGCAGCACCGCTGCCGCCGAACAGACGTGAAAGCCAGGACATGGGTGCCTCTCAAAGCTCGTTACAGGTCAACCGGCTGTGCTCCGGCACGTCCTGTGTAATGCTATTGGGGCGAAACTGAAAACCCAAATGGTGGCGGTGACCGCGCGGGGGGATGGGGCCATCGCGACGCTTGCCCGCAGGTCTTTTCGACATCCGCTGATTTATGGGCCGGGCACCACGGAGCGATAGAACACACCAATATCTGTCCCTCTGCCCTCCGCCCAGACCGTGTCTCCCGGCTGTAGTGCCATGCGCCTGTCCAAAGGCAGATCACACAGGGAATTCGGCAGGGAGGGAAAATCCTGCACGATGACGCTCCCGTTGCAACCGCGGGCGCCGCCATGGTTCGGGTCGAGGACAAGGTATTTCAGCCGGGTCTCATGACCCGCCAGCGCGCTGACCGCCATGGGCACTGCAACCAGCACGAATTGCCAGGCACAGGCCCAGATCACCAACGGCGCGAAAATTGCGATCAAGATGCGCCTGCCGCGCTTGGCCTCGGCGATCTGGGGGATGTTCTTGCGCCCCCGCCAGCCAGCGTAAAAGGCCGCAGCCGCCACCAGCCCACCAAAGATCTTTGCGGTGAGACCCATTCCGGTGACCCAAGCCACCGAGGGCATGAATTTGAGGCCCAGCGACATCATCGATGTCGCAACGAGCCCCCCAAACAGGACAATCAGTAAAAGTGTTGCCAGATGGGACGTCACTGCTCCCTCACCTGCGCAAACCCACCGAGGGGGAAGGACCGCGCAGCCTGCACGGTCCTATACCACGTTTAAACCGGGTTACTGATCGAGGAAGCTGCGCAATTTGCGCGACCGCGACGGATGCTTGAGCTTGCGCAGCGCCTTGGCCTCGATCTGACGGATCCGTTCGCGGGTGACCGAGAACTGCTGACCCACTTCTTCCAGCGTATGGTCGGTGTTCATCCCGATGCCAAACCGCATGCGCAACACGCGTTCCTCACGCGGCGTCAGCGAAGACAATACGCGCGTCGTGGTTTCCTTCAGGTTTTCCTGAATGGCGGAATCCAGCGGCAGGATCGCGTTCTTGTCCTCGATGAAATCACCCAGCTGGCTGTCTTCTTCATCGCCGATGGGCGTTTCGAGAGAGATCGGCTCCTTGGCGATTTTCATCACCTTGCGGACCTTCTCAAGCGGCATCTGTAGCTTTTCAGCCAGTTCTTCGGGCGTCGGTTCCCGGCCGATTTCGTGCAGCATCTGGCGGCCCGTGCGCACCAGCTTGTTGATCGTTTCGATCATGTGCACCGGAATACGGATGGTGCGTGCCTGATCCGCGATGGAGCGGGTGATCGCCTGACGGATCCACCATGTCGCATAGGTCGAGAACTTGTAACCGCGGCGATATTCGAATTTGTCGACGGCCTTCATCAGGCCGATGTTGCCTTCCTGGATGAGATCCAGGAACTGCAGGCCCCGGTTGGTGTACTTCTTCGCGATGGAGATCACGAGGCGCAGGTTGGCCTCGACCATTTCCTTCTTGGCCTGACGCGCTTCCTTTTCGCCCTTTTGCACCTGGTTCACGATGCGGCGGAATTCAGAGATGTCGAGGCCGACGTATTGCCCGACCTGCGCCATGTCCGCGCGCAGTTCTTCGACCTTGCTCGACGAGCGATCGATGAACATCTGCCAGCCACGCCCGGACTTTTCGCCCATGCGTTCCATCCAGTTCGGATCCAACTCGTGACCGCGGTACTCTTCGACGAACTCACGGCGGTTGATGCGGGCCTGATCGGCCAGCTTCACCATGGCGCTGTCGATGGACATGATGCGCTTGTTGATGCCGTACAGCTGGTCGATCAGCGCCTCGATACGGTTGTTGTGCAAGTGCAGCCCATTCACCAGCTCAACGATTTCCGACCGCAGCGTCTGGTATTGCGCCTCGTCATTGGCGTCGAACGACCCGTCCTTGTTCAGAGTGGCCGAGATCCGGTCATCCTGAAGCTCGGCAAGACCTTCGTAGTCACGCGCGATGCGGTCCAACGTCTCAAGCACCCGCGGCTTCAGCGCGGTTTCCATGGCCGCAAGGGACATGTTGGCCTGTTCGTCCTCGTCTTCGTCGTCTTCCTTGGCAATGGGGTTGCCGTCGGCGTCATACTCGGGCTCGTCCGACTTCACCCCGGCTCCGGACGCGCCCGCCGCGGGTTCGACGTTACCGGCATCGACCACAGGTTCGTCAAGCTCGCCATCTTCGCCCATCTGGCCGGAGAATGTCGTCTCCAGATCGATGACGTCACGCAGCAGGATGTCCTCGGACAGGAGTTCCTCACGCCAGATCGTGATCGCCTGAAAGGTCAGCGGGCTCTCGCAGAGCCCAAGGATCATCGTATTGCGGCCCGCCTCGATGCGCTTCGCAATCGCGATCTCGCCTTCGCGGGACAGCAATTCGACCGAGCCCATCTCGCGCAGATACATGCGCACCGGGTCATCGGTGCGGTCCAGCTTTTCCGTGCTGGACGATGAAAGCGCCACATCGCCGGGCTTCTTGGTTTCCACCAGATCGGTGGACCCCTTGTTGGCCTCGTCCTCTTCAGCCTCTTCGTCGTCCTCGGTGATCTGGATGCCCATTTCGGAGAGCATCGACATCACGTCCTCGATCTGGTCCGAAGACACCTGATCCGGGGGCAGCACCTGGTTGAGCTGATCGTAGGTAATGTAGCCACGTTCACGAGCCTCTGCGATCATCTTCTTGACCGCGGTCTGGCTCATATCGAGGTTGATTTCCTCTTCCTGGACTTCAGATTTGGCGTCTTCATTGTCCTTGGCTGCCATGCGGCTCTCCTGATGGGGGCGAGGAACGAGTGATTCGATGATCCGACTCAATAGCGTGAAACCATGATTCGGACACCCGTCTAGCCTTATTTCTTTACCTATTTGTCACCGAACTGCCGCTCATCTGCGGGATTTTTCGAATCGGATGCTCGAAAGCAGCGAATCAAGCTTGGTACGTTCGTCACGATCCACATGGGCGCCATTGGCCCCAACGTCGAACTCCGCCGTGTTTTCGTCCCTCATCCGACCCGCCGTCGCCCGCGCCCTTGCTGCTTCTGCAAGACGCCATGTCAGCGCTTCGGAGGCGAGATCCTCAAGGTCCTCTTCGGCTTCTTTCAGTTCCGCGTGCCACCCGCGCTCTGCCTCCAGCTTTGCGAGCTCTTCGGCCACCGTCATGCGGGCCAGATCATGCGCTCCGAGTGCGCGTATGCAGGGGACCACCGCGATATGGCGTGCCGACATCCAGGTTTCAAGGCGCTCGGGGCCGATTTCATGCGCAGCCCGTTGCGCCAGTTGATCAGGTGTGTCGATGCAGGCAATGGTCAAGTCCCGCAAGGTTGCCAGCATGTCGTCTTCCGGCGCCATGGCCTCAAGTTGCGCGTCAAAATTCTCGGCAAGCTCCGGGTAGGTCAGCAAGGTGGCGAGGATCACCTCCTGACGCAGACGCGTCTCCGCTGCCCCACCGGCAGAGGCCAGAAGCGATGATTTGGCTGTCGGGCTGGGCGGTTCGGGCTCCCCCCAAGGGGCGCCACCCCGACGCGGAGCACCGCTCCGACGCATCGTGGGCTGCCGCTGGGGGCGGAACAGTTGGTAGCGCAGTTCCTTGATGGCATCGCCGTAGTGCCGGCGCAGCGAAGGATCCTGAATCCGACCCAACCGCGCCCGCAGCGCCTTGTCCAGCGTGGCACGCCGTTCGGGGCTGTCAAAACTGCGGCCCTCGGTTTCCTGCCGCCAGAGCAGATCGACCATGGGCACAGCGGCATCGATGCAGGCCTGCACGGCCTCGGCCCCTTCGGCACGGATCAGATCGTCGGGGTCCTTGCCATCGGGCATCAGCGCAAACCGCAGGGATTTCCCCGCTTCGAGCAACGGCAAGGCGAGGTCGATCACCCGGAACGCCGCGCGAAGACCGGCCTTGTCACCATCCAGCGCAATGATCGGTTCTTCGGACATGCGCCACATCAGTTGCAATTGCGGTTCCGTCACCGCGGTCCCCAAGGGCGCCACCGACCCGCCGAAACCAGCCTCTGAGAGGGCAATCACATCCATGTAGCCCTCGGCCACGAGCAACGGCGCGCCCTTGCCGGATGCCTCCCGCGCGGGCTTGAAATTGTAGAGGTTGCGCGACTTGTCAAAAAGCTCCGTCTCGGGGGAGTTGAGGTACTTGGCGTTGTCGTCGGGGTCCATCGCCCGCCCACCAAAGGCAATCGCCTTGCCACGCGCATCCCGGATCGGAAACATGATCCGGTTGCGAAACACATCGTAGGGCGCTCGCCCCTTGTCAGAGGATTTGACCAGACCGACCGCCAGCAAGATCTCGGGCGAGATCCCCTTGGCCGTCAGCGCATTGCGCAGATTGTCCCATCCCGGGGGCGCGAACCCGATCTCGAAGCGGTCCTGCGCGGCAGGATCGAGCCCGCGCTTTTCGCTCAGGTAACGGCGCGCCTCGGCGGCAGCGCCGGTCTTGAGTTGCAGGCGAAAGAACTGGACCGCCTGTTCCATCACGTCGATCAATTGCGTGCGGCGGTCAGTCTTTTCCTTGGCCCGCGGATCGCTTGCGGGCATCTCCATGCTGGCCTCGCCCGCGAGGATCTCCACCGCTTCCATGAAAGAGACGTTCTCGGTCTCGCGCACAAAGGAAATCGCATCGCCCTTGGCGTGGCACCCGAAGCAATAGTAATAGCCCTTGCGGTCATCGACGTGAAAGGACGCGGTCTTTTCGTGGTGGAAGGGGCACGGCGCCCATAGATCGCCTTTGCCCTGATTGGATTTGCGCTTGTCCCACATGACCTTGCGCCCGACCACCTGGGCCAGGCTGGTGCGGGTGCGCAGATCGTCGAGGAAACCGGGGGGCAGACTCATGGCGTCAGTATCTCCCACCGGCACCACAATGCCAAGACGCCGCGCAGCGCCAGTTCATCTACATATGTGTCGATCGCCCGCGCTGACCAGTTTTACAGCCTTCAGCGCCGGTCCATGCCATGTCCAGATCCAAGTGCGGACCCGCCGCGCGCCGGTCGATCTCAGAGCGCTTCGCACTGGGCGCGTGCGGCTTTGCCCACCTCGGGTGTCAGCATGTTCTCCGGCAAGGCAAACACAAATTCGACCAATTGCTCAGCCGCCGTCGTGCCCATTTCCCCGCGCAGTGACCTGCGCACGCGGCTTTTGCTCTTGCCTTCCAGCCGCGCCTCGACGGCAGACATGAACCAGGTCTCAGTCTGCGCGCAGGCGTCTTGCGCGTCATCGCCATCGCTTTGCGCCATACCGGGCGCGCCCCATGCCACGACAGCCGCCAAACCACAAATCCCAATTGCCACTGCTGCGCGCATACGACGTCTCCAACAAAACACTTGCCCGTATTGATCGCCAACAAGGACACGCAACTGCCGCGCATCCCCAAGGCGGGACCGGTGTCACACCCCGGACCATCCCGATTTCCAGAGGTTCTAGCCCGCAGCCGCCCGCGCGGCAACGGCTGCCATGGCATCGGCGATTTCATGCACAAGCGTCGCCGCCATGGACCGAAAGCTCATGATCTCGATCCCGTCGGCGTCGCGCCGCAGACAGACCGACATGTGCTGCAGCAGGCTGCGCGCGCAGGCCTCTACCGGAAAGGCCGAGGGACGCAGATCCAGCGGCACCAAGCGCGCGAGCACGTCCTCGACCCCGTCGCCCGACAGGTGAACCCGCACCCATGCGTCGCTCTGATCGGTGATCGCGGCGTGCTCTGACAGGCGCGCATCCGGCGCCGGGCCAATCAGGAAAGCCTGCCCCCGACCGGTCCACTGGCAAAGCGCCGCCTCTGCGCGGCTCACCACGTTGGGGTCGGGAAAGTCCACCCCATGCGCCGCGACCAGCATGTCTGACAGCGCCCGCCGCCGCCCCTCGAACGGCATCACGGAGGTGATCTGGCCCTCCGTTACTTCGGTCAGCGTGACTGCCCCTTTGGTCACTGGCAACAGGCCCTCTCCGGCCGTTCTGGCTTGCAACTCAACCACGCAACCGCCCTCCCTGAGGATCATGGAACACCGGGTCGGTGATCTCGCAAACCGCGGTCACCCCCCGCAAGTGGTCCACCATTTTCACCTGCTCCCCGTGACGCGCCCGACCGTTCTGCAAAAAGCCCAGCCCGAGGAAAGCCGACAGCGTTGGCGAATACCCCACGGAGGTCACATAGCCCTGATCGTTGACCCGCACGGCCTCTGCCCCGGCCTCGAACAGATGCGCCCCCGCCACGAGTGAGGGGCCAGACACCAGCCGCAGGCCCACCAGTTGCTCGCGCGTGTCCTCGACCAGTCCGGGTCGCGCGGCGAGGACCTTGCCAATGCAGTCTTTCTTGGCGGAGACCATCCGCGCAAATCCAATGTCAAAGGCGGTCGTGCGCCCGTGGATCTCTGCGTGGGTGATATGCCCCTTCTCGATACGCAGAACGTTGAGCGCCTCCATCCCGTAGGGCCCGCCTTCCCGGGCCTCGGCCGCGTCGACGAGCACCTTGAACAGGCTCGCGCCGTATCGTGCGGGCACGGCCAGCTCGTAGGCATGTTCGCCCGAGAACGAAATCCGAAAGAGCCGCGCACCGACGCCCCCGACGGACACAGCACCGTTCTGCATGAACGGGAACGTCTCATCGTCGATCGGCGCATCCAGCACCGCGTTCAACAGATCCCGCGACTTGGGCCCTGCCACGGCAAACTGCGCCCACTGCTCTGTCACAGAGACAAAGCGCACGTCCCATCCCCGGCAATAGGCCTGCTTCACCCAGTCCAGATGCCGCATCACCTGGCCCGCGGCGGCCGTGGTCGTGGTCATCACCCACTGGTTTTCGGTCAACCGCGCGGTGGTGCCATCGTCCATGACGTGCCCGTCTTCGCGCAACATGAGGCCATACCGGGTGCGCCCCGGTTTCAGTTTTGAAAACCCGTTGCTATAGACGAGATCGAGGAACCGACCAACGTCAGCGCCCTGAAGGTCGATCTTGCCCAGCGTCGAGACATCGCAGACGCCGACGTGGCTGCGGACCATGGTGATTTCGCGATCACAGGACTCGCGCCATGTCTTCTCTCCTGCCTGTGGAAAGTAGGACGGTCGATACCACAGCCCGGCCTCGATCATGGGCGCCTTGCGTTCGACGCTCATGGCATGGGACGTGGTGAACCGCTGCGGCGCGAACCCCTTGCCCTGTGCACCCGCGCCCATCGCCGCAATGGCAACCGGCTGATAGGGCGGACGGAAGGTCGTCGTGCCGGTTTCCGGAATGTCGCGGCCCGTGGCATCCGCAAGAATGGCCAGCGCCGCCACATTGGAGGATTTGCCCTGATCGGTGGCCATGCCCTGCGTGGTGTACCGCTTCATGTGCTCGACAGAGGCATAGTTCTCTGCCGCGGCCTGCTTGATGTCCTTCACGGTGACATCGTTCTGAAAATCGAGCCAGGCCCGCCCCTTGCCCGCAACGGCCCAAAGACGGCGCACGCGCGTCGGCGCATCACAGGCCTCGGGCACAGCGATTGGCATTGCAGCAAAGCCAAGGTCCTGCGCCGCCGCCGCCCCGGCCTCTGCCCCGTCCGCCAGACAGGCCGCCGTCGAATACCGTCCACGCGCAGCGCCCGCCACGCGCATTCCCGGCACCGCGCCGTCCTTTGGCACAAAGGCTGCGATGTCCTCCTGCCAGACCGGTCGACTGTTGCGGTGACAGGTCAGATGCACGTTGGGATTCCAGCCGCCAGACACGCCCAGCGCTTCGACCTGAAGCTCATCGCGACGCCCATCCGGGGACCGCAGGGTGATCCCGGACAGCTTTTGACGTCCCTGCGTGCCCGACACCTGCCAGCCGGGAAAGAACGGGACGTCGCCGGCAAGGTTTGTCGCATCGTGACGGCTGTCGATCAGCCCGGCCACATGGCACCCCGCGGCCTTGAGATCGCGCGCTGTGCGATGGGCATCGTCATTGTTGCCAAAGACCGCAACGCGCTGTCCGGGTGTCACCCCGAACCGGTTCAGATACCCGCGCAACGCGCTTGCCATCATCACCCCGGGCACATCGTTGTTGCGAAACGCCACATGGCGTTCGAGCGCCCCGGCACACAGAACCGTGCGCCGCGCCGCGATCCGCCAAAAGCACTCCAGCGGGCAATCACCGGGCACTTTCACATGCTGCGCCACGCGCTCGAGCGCGCCAAAGGTCCCGTCGTCATAGGCCCCCGTGACAGAGCACCGCGTCATCAGCCGCACGTTGTCGCGCAGCGCAAGATCCGCCACCACATCCGCGACCCAATCCGCAGCCGGACGGCCGTCGATCTCTTCGACTTCGCTCAACAGCCGTCCGCCGGGCGCCACATCCTCATGCACGAGGATCACGTCAGCACCGGCCTCCGCCGCCGCCCGCGCCGCCATCAGCCCGGACGGGCCTCCGCCGATCACCAGCACGTCACAAAACACAAAGGCTTTCTCATATCGGTCTGCATTGGGCGCACCTGACAAGGCCCCAAGGCCCGCCGCCTTGCGAATGATCGGCTCATAGACCTTTTCCCAGAACTTGGGCGGCCACATGAAGGTCTTGTAGTAGAACCCTGCCCCCAGAAATGGCGAAAAAAGATCGTTGACGCTCATCACATCAAGGGCGAGGCTCGGCCAGCGGTTCTGGCTATGAGAGACAAGCCCCTCGTAAAGTTCCTGCACCGTGGCGCGGGTGTTGGGATCCGCTTGCGCGCCCTCCCGGACCGTCACCAATGCATTGGGCTCCGCCGAGGTATCCGTCAGGACACCGCGCGGGCGATGATACTTGAAACTGCGCCCCACCAGCGACACGCCTGCCCCCATAAGCGCAGAGGCCAGCGTGTCACCGGCAAAACCACTGAATGATGCGCCGTCAAAGGTGAAGGCCAGCGGCCAAGACCGATCCACCCGACCAAAGCCGTCAATCCGCATTGTCCGCCTCCACCAGTTCCACATCATGAATCTCGTGGGTCACCGTGTCCCGCGACACCACCAGCCAGGACCCGCAGCCCGCCTCGTGATGCCAAAGATCACGCGTCCGCCCGGCCGGGTTGTCGCGCAGATGCAGCCACTCGGCCCATACCGACGGATCGTCCCCGGCGGGACGCTCCAGCATGATCGCGTCACCCTGATAGTAAAACTCCCGGCGATCCCGCTCGCCGCACAACGGACAGTTCAGCCGCATGACGCCCCCTGAGGCTTCTCTGTTTCAAAAATACTCACGGCGCGACGCCCATCAGCGCGCTCAGTGCAGGTTATGTTGCGCACCGGTCGCCTCCTCGTCCAGGAGCCCGCGGCCCGTCTCGAAACGATCCAGCCGGAACTTCGTCGCGGCCTCATGGGGACGGTCCGTCGCCAGCAGATGCGCAAAGCAATTGCCCGAGGCAGGCACCGCCTTGAACCCGCCGTAGCACCAGCCACAGTTCAGGTAGAGCCCGTCGATATGTGTCTTGTCGATGATCGGCGAGCCATCGGGCGACATGTCCATGATACCACCCCAACTGCGCAAGAGACGCGCCTTGCCGATCATCGGCATCAGCGTCATTCCGGCCTCCATCACGTGCTCCGCCATATGCAGATTGCCCCGCGCCGCATAAGACGCGTAGAAATCCAGATCACCCCCGAACACCAGACCACCCTTGTCCGACTGGCTGATATAGAAATGGCCCATGCCAAAGGTCACCACGTTGTCGATGCAAGGCTTCAGCCCCTCGCTGACAAACGCCTGCAGCACGTGGCTTTCAATGGGCAGACGCATGCCCGCCATGGCCGCGACCTGGCTGGACCGGCCCGCGACAACGATGCCGACTTTCTTGGCGCGGATCTCCCCGCGCGACGTCTGCACACCGCGCACGCGCCCGTCCTCGATGTCGATACCCGTGACTTCGCAGTTCTGGATCAGGTCCACGCCGCGCTGGTCAGCGCCCCGGGCATACCCCCAGGCCACCGCATCATGACGCGCGGATCCGGCCCGGCGCTGCAACAATCCGCCATAGATCGGGAAACGCGCCGTGTCGAAATCCAGAAAGGGCACCATCTCGCGCACCTGCGCGCGTGACAACAACTCCGCATCGTCCCCCTGATTGCGAATGGCATTGCCGCGCCGCGCAAAGGCATCGCGCTGACCATCGGAATGAAACAGGTTGAGGATCCCGCGCTGGGACATCATCGTGTTGAAATTAAGCGCTTGTTCCATACCTTCCCACAGCTTCAACGAGTGGGAATAGAACTCCGAGTTGCCCGGCAGAAAGTAGTTGGCACGCACGATCGTCGTGTTGCGCCCGACGTTGCCGCCGCCCAGATAACCGCGCTCAAGCACTGCCACATTGGTCAGCCCGTATTCCTGCGCGAGGTAGAAGGCCGTCGACAAGCCGTGGCCACCGCCACCAATGATGACAATGTCATATTCCTTCTTGGGTTCCGGAGAACGCCAATGCGGGCGCCAACCGCGGTTGCCGGTCAGCCCTTCCTTCAAAATGCGCCATCCCGAAAAACCCATGGGTCGCCTCCTGTCGCAAGCGCGGCCACTCAAGCAGCCCCGAACAGGAGTAGCAATCCTGCGCACCGCTTGATGTGGCGTTTTTCGACATTCGCATGCCGCTTCGCGACAACGGGCGCAAAAGCCGCACAACAAGGCGGAACCAGACCTCGTGAGGTCGTCCTTCAGCGACCTGACATCGGCGGTGCGAAATCAACTGTTCTGCATGTGGCAATACTGTTCCGGTGTCTCTGACACGCGCTACGCCTGTGACACGCCTTAAGGTCTGCGCCTCCGGCTCTTTCTAAGGTCTGCGCCTCCGGCTCTTTCTAAGGCGTGCGCCTCCGGCGCAAGGACACCGGGGCGGTCGACCCACGTCGCCCGCCCCGCATATACAAGTCATCCTATGGTTGATCCGGGACAGGCCCGAAACACCACGCAGTTCTAGTCGTCACTCCACACGATCTTGGGTGCAAAGCGCGGGCGGGTGAACCCGTATGTGTAAAACAGCCCTTCTTCGTTCAAACCAGGCACCGTCATCGGCGGCACGTATTCCGTCTCCGTCTCGACCACGATCACGCGCTCATTGTGCAGCATGGTCGGCAATTGATCGGTCATGGCATTCAGATCCCGCGTCCTCAGCGCGGTGAATGCCCCGCGTGTCTGTGACCACTCCAGGACGTATTTGTTCTTGTTCTTGTTGTAGCGGACCAGCGTGACCCGCAGGCTGTAGGGCCCATCAGAGCGGGTGAGGAACTCCAGCACCTCGACCATACCGTCGAGGTAGTCATTGTTGATCGGATCCGTCTCCCGCGAGATCGCGTCAGAGATCGTATAGGCCGCCTTTGTGTTCAGGCTCTTGTAGCGAAAGGCGTCATGCAGGGAAAAGGTCGAGGCCAGAACGGTCAGGGTCAACGGCACCCAGATAATCGTCTCGATCCCGATGTTGCCCCGGGTGTCTTCCAAAAACCGGCGCAGGCGGGCACAAATTACGGACATCATCATGGTCACCTCGGCTCTTGCACAAAGGCAGAGGTCACAACAAGTTGTGCATAGCCTTCATCATCTTTGTTGAGTTCCTTGCCAAGCCCGGTTGTCGGCATCAGGGGCTTGAACTTCAGGCAGGCGCGGATCAGCATCAGGTCGTTGTCCTGACCATCTTCAAAGGCCCGCACGGGGCGCGGCTCTTCTTCTGCGTTCACGCAATCCGCTTGCTGTTGGACCTGCACAAAACTGCGCGGGTTCACCTGCACCATTTCAAGCCGCAGGTTGCTTTCGCAGTCGTCGAGAATGGTCGCCTCTTCGCAGATATGCGTGCGCACGTCGTCGTAGCTGGGGATGTGCCCGGTGGCGAGACGGATCTCTCGGGTCGCCAGGTCAAGCCCCCGTTCCAGCATCGCATGGCGCAGGTTCAGATAAGCGATCTCCACACCCGCGGCGAGCACGAAAAAGAAGACCGAGAAGTAGACCACGAATTCAATGGTCGAGTTGCCGTCTTCGTTGCGCAGGAACCGCGCCGTCCGGCGGCGCATCCGCTGCTTGGTCTTGTTGGTCGAGGGGGCTCCGGTCGAAGGGCACATCTGTGATTCAGGCATCATTGGACCAACCTCAAACTATTGATTTGACGGGCAATGGCGTGGAACGTCTCGGTGATCTCGACACCTTCCACGTCAAAATAGTGACTGGCAGAAGACGCACAGTCCTGCAGCGCCTCCTGCCCGTCTTCCGGCGCCTCGAAGGCGATGGCAAAGACCACGATGCCTGCATCCTTTGCGGCCGAGCAGATCCGCGAGAGACGATCGTTGGCCTGCCCACCAGAGACCTGGGCCTCGTAGGCGTAGTACATGTCGTAATACTCGCTATAGCTGACAAAACCGTCGTAGTAGGGACGCACGTAAAAGCTGCGGGCTACGGAGGCGGTCGGAAAGCGCGCAAACAGATCCGCGTTGGACAGCCGGTCCGCATTGCTGCCGCCATCGGGCGTGCTGCGGTTGCGGCTGTTCCAACTGCTGTTTTCGTAGCGTTTCCAGAAATAAACGTCGTTTGACGACCCCCAGTTGTCGTCCACCAGCAGGGAGAAATGGTCGTCACTGGCCGAACTATTGTTGCGATCGTTGACCCATAGATCCGACCAGCCGGACTTGTACTTCGATTTCAGATCGTACTGCGTGGTGTTCTGCCCGTCGGTCATGACCACCACGAACTTGATCGCTTCGGAGTCGTCAAAAGAGGCGGGGCGGTCGGCGGCATCGGCGACGACAAGGTCATCAGAGGCCATGGCGACAAGGGCACCGCCCACATCCGGATCGAGCAGGCCGACCCCCCATTTCATCCCGAGGTCGATGGCCGTGTTGCCCTGTGCCCAGAGGCTGGAGATCCGCGTTTTCAGCGCGTTCGCGTCAGCGCTGTGCACCATGACGGACATACTGTCACCGGGGACGCACCACGGATCAGACAGGGTGCCATTGGAGTTGTAGTCGTAGTTGTAGGGGTCAAAATGCGCTATCTTGTCCAGCGTCTCATCCGGATCGATCGACGTCTCGTCAAAGGCCGTGCTCGAAAAGATCGGGCAGTTGGAATGCGCATGGGCATTCGACAACGAGAAGTAGCTCGCCACCGTATCGCCGAGGCTGACCGTTGCGTTGTAGGGCACCAGCGAAACCGTTGTCAGGCCGGTTGTGCCGTTGGTGGGCTGGATCACCGTGTCGACGAATTCGGCGGCGGCGTCCTTCATGTTGGTAAGGCGGTTCCCGGCCATGGAGCCGGACACGTCGAGCACCATGGAGATTTCCACGTTGGAGATCTTTTCCTCCGCCGAACTCAGCGCTGGCGCGGTCAGTTCGTCTATGCCGCTGATGTGCAGAAAGAACGTGTTGAGGTCCGAGCTGGCGGAGGCGGTCACCGTCCGGAAGTTCAACCCTTCGTCCACGGTCACTTCGGTCAGCACGGCTGACATGCCAGACTTTGACAAAGTGAGCAGTCCGAATTTGATTTTGGTGAAGAGGGCGATAGGCTGGTTGAGGTTGTAACAGACCCGATGCAGTTCAAAGCTACGCGTGAAAGCGGCGCCGGGGATAGCCGCGTTTATTGGGGTAGAAACTTCCTGACAGTGAATGTCGATAATGGTGACCAACCTGTAAATATTGATATTCGTCCAGGTCGTTATAATGCAACACAGCTCGCAAATGAAGTTGAGCGTGCGATCAACGAAGCCTATGGTGATGACAATAAAATCCAGATTGTTCAGAATGTTGATGATACGCTAAATATCAATTTGTTTAAATTGAACCAAGATGGCTCCTCAGCTGGTCTTAGTACACCAATTACCGTAGACCTTCTGGGGTCTAGCTATGTCTCGCAGGTTGATAATATTACCTTGTCTGGCGCATCGCCTGACTTCACGCGTGAGCAGTTCCTAGCCCATTCACAGTCTAAAATTAATCAGGCTTTGAACGAATATGCTGTAGATAGCACAGACACGGTTACCAATGCGGCAACCTTGGGTGTGTCCTCAGACCTGTTTGCCCGTTCCCGCGGCGCAACGATGCCAGCGATTTTCGAAAAGACCCAGATTGTTACTTTTGACCATACGACCTCTAGCCTTTCAACGGGTTCTGTAACCGGCGCCAGTCTTGGCACAGATGAAAAGTCACTTGTTTATTCC
>JBELMB010000184.1:0-10082 GCA_042088665.1 Sagittula sp. | reverse complement strand
ATGCGCTCTTTGTGCGCTTCTGGAAGCCGGATTGGGAGATGTTCGCGCGGGTCTTTCATCTTGGCTGGCCGATTGGTCTGACCACGCTGGCCGAAGTCGCGCTGTTTGCCGGGGCGGCCCTGATGATGGGCTGGCTTGGCACGGTGCCGCTGGCGGCACATGCGGTGGCGATCCAGTGCGCCTCGGCGACTTTCATGGTGCATCTTGGTCTGGCCAACGCGGCGACCGTGCGGGCGGGATCTGCGCTGGGCCATGGCGACGCGGTCTCCCTGCAACGCGGGGCGCATGTGATCGGGGCGCTGAGCGTGGCCGCTGGCGTCCTGTCGATGGTGGCCTTTCTGGCTGCGCCGACGCTGCTGCTGAGCGTGTTCATCAACCCGGACGAGCCAATGCGCGATGCGATCATGGAGATGGGGCGCGTGCTGTTGCTGATGGCGGCGCTGTTCCAGTTGATGGATGGCTTGCAGGTCGTTCACCTTGGCCTGCTGCGCGGGTTGCATGACACCCGCGTGCCAATGCTGATGGCGGCGCTGGCCTATTGGGGTGTCGGCATCCCATCGGCCTACATTCTGGGCTTTGCGCTGGGCTTTGGTGGCTCGGGGATCTGGCTTGGGCTGGTGCTGGGCCTCGCGGTGGCGGCGGGGCTCTTGATGTGGCGGTTCTGGCGCCTCGGTGCATCGATGGTGCGCGATGCCAACCCCGGCGTGGCTTGAAATACCCGAGATTTGCGTTGATCTGATCGCGACTAAAGTGGTTAATGACGGCAGGGCCTGCGTGCCTGGCGAAGCTGCTCGTCCCACATTCAAGAGAACGATATTCAAGGAACATCATTATGAACGCAGACACATACGCTGGTGGGCGCGATTACCGCGCAAAGGTCGGAATGGGCGAGGCGCTTCCGAAGTTTTTTCAGGGGTACATCGACTTTCAGGGTCGGTCGAACCGCGGTGAATTCTGGTGGGCGATGTTGGCGGTGTTTCTGGTGTCCGTGGTCACCGTGATCATCGACATGGTCACCGGCGTGCCCGTGCTGAACCTGATCTGGACCTTGGCAACGCTGGTCCCGGGGATCGCGATCGCGATCCGCCGCTTGCACGACACTGGCAAGACCGGCTGGTGGTATCTGCTGATGTTCGTGCCGGTGATCGGGTTTATCGTTCTGCTTGTCTTCTGGGCCAAGGAGCCGGATGGCCCCAACCAATGGGGCTAATGCGTCTCGTCCAGACAGACTGATGGAAAGGCGTCTTGCAAAAGGCGCCTTTTTTGCTGGTGGGGCGGCGCAGATGCGATCCGCGCAAGCGGGACGGTTTGATCCGGGGCCTTTCGCGATGGGCCGAGCAATGCCTTGCGTCCCTGACGCGCCCCGCATAGAAGCAGCGCGTCGCCGCGGACCGGTGGCTGGCGGCCTGCCTTGGCAGGCAAAACAGGCGGAACAAGGAGCAAGTCATGGGCTTTCGGATGGGAATCGTGGGGCTGCCCAACGTGGGCAAGTCGACGCTGTTCAACGCGCTGACCAAAACCGCCGCGGCGCAGGCGGCGAACTTTCCGTTCTGCACCATCGAACCCAACGTGGGCGATGTGGCGGTGCCCGATCCGCGGCTCGACAAGCTGGCGGTTCTGGCCAGTTCGGCCAATGTGATCCCGACGCGCATGACCTTTGTGGACATCGCGGGACTGGTGAAGGGCGCCTCCAAGGGGGAGGGACTTGGCAACCAGTTTCTCGCCAATATCCGCGAAGTGGACGCCATCGCACATGTTCTGCGGTGTTTCGAAGATGACGACGTGACCCATGTGGATGGCCGCGTGGACCCGGTCGCCGATGCGGAAACCATCGAGACAGAGCTGATCATCGCCGATATGGAGAGCCTCGAGAAGCGTCTTCAGAACATTGTGCGCAAGGTGCGCGGCGGCGACAAGGAGGCGGTCCAGCAGGAACGCCTGATGAAGCTGGCGATGGCCGTGCTCGAAGAAGGGCAGCCCGCGCGCACCGTAGAGGTCGACGCCGAAGACGCAAAGGCCTGGCGGATGCTGCAGCTTTTGACGGCCAAGCCCGTCCTCTATGTCTGTAACGTCGATGAGGGCGAAGCGGCAGATGGCAACGCGCTTTCAGCCCGGGTGGCGGACATGGCGGCGGAGCAGGGCAATTCCCATGTCGTGATCTCTGCCAAGATCGAGGAAGAAATCAGCCAGCTGGACGCAGAAGAAGCCGGCGAGTTTCTCGAGGAGCTGGGGCTTGAGGAGGCCGGTCTCGACCGGTTGATCAAGGCGGGCTACGCGCTGCTGGATCTGCAGACCTATTTCACGGTGGGTCCAAAGGAGGCGCGCGCCTGGACGATCAAGCGCGGCACGGGCGCACCGCAGGCCGCGGGCGTGATCCATGGCGATTTCGAAAAGGGCTTTATCCGGGCCGAGACGATTGCCTATGACGACTACATCGCCGTCGGCGGTGAAACGGCTGCCAAGGAGAACGGCAAGATGCGCGCCGAAGGCAAGGCCTACGTGGTGCAGGACGGCGACGTGCTGCATTTCCTCTTCAACACCTGAGGGCGTTCCCGGTATCTTGCGCGCCTGCCCGGGCGCGCGATCGTGGCTGGTGTCCATCGCTGGCGCTTTGCCCGGCCTTGCGTCACGTGCCAACTGACCGGGCAAGAGCACCCCGCGCAAAGACAAGGGTGTCGCTGAACAGACGGTTGGCCGGTGACAAAACTGTCCTGACCCGCTGCCTCGATCACGCAGTGCCCGCAACCTCGTGGGCCCTGACCGACAAGGGGCGCGCCTTTGCCCATCCGTTGCGGGACCGTCACTCTGCAAGGCCGTCCAAAGGGCGCCTGCCTTCAGATCGCGCCGTCCTTGCGTTGCGCATCCGTGTCGAGCCGCAAGCTCGCTTTGGTTCCCGGCACCAGCAGGTTCGCCTTGCGGAAATAGGCGCGCAGCTCGTGCTTGGAGATCCCAAGGGCCTTGCGTGCTTCGGCCACGGTCATCGATTGCCAGGGCTCTTCTTCCATGGGGATCAGGTGCAGGTCCTTGTTGGACAGGTTGTCCACGGCGAAACCCACACCCAGCCGGTAGGAAAAGATGTGATCCTCTTCGAACCGCCAGTGTTTCGGGTACGCCTGCGTCGAGACCCGGATGAAGGTGTCCACCGTCTCGTTGCTGATGTCAGACGCGGCCCCCATGGTGGCCCCGATCACGAATGCCTCGTCCTGAACGTGCAGCCCCCGCCCCAACAGAACGTGGATGCAATCGTGCCGCGCGAGCGAGATCGCACCGGGCAAGGCGTCGGGGCTTTCGGGGTTCTCGTACTTCTTGATGATGTCCGGCACCTCGCTGGCGTCGGAGGCGGGCATGGTCGCCAGCACGTCCGCGAGGGTCATCTCGTCGGTGTCGAGGCCGGGGGTCCATTCATCCCAGCGCAGATCCAGTCGCCGCCCCATCAGGGATCCCCAAAGCTGGTCATGGCGCTGAAGTTCTGCTCTTCCGCGATGGCGGTGCGCAGCGCCGCTGCCAGTTCGCTGACGTCGTCGATTGCGACAAAGGCGGCGAGGTCGGACCGGCGCAGCACGTGGCGCCCCCGGATGCCGACACCGATTGTGGCGATCTGGATCGGGGTGTTGCGCGCGATGTCCTCGATCTCTGCTTCCAGCGCTTCGTTGTCATCGGCCGCACCATCGGTCGTCACGAGAATGCGGAAGGTGCCAAAGCCCCCGGCCACTGCCGCCTCTGCCGCGAGCGCATCGCGAGAGGCACGGATGGCGCGGGTCAGGGGCGTGCTGCCGGTGCTGTTCACGGCCTCGAGGCGCTGGGGCAGGATCCCGGCCGCATCAGAGGCGGTCATGAAGGGGATCACTTCCTCTGCATTCAGCGCGATCACCGTCAGCCGGTCATCGGGGCCCATCGCCTCGCGGGCAGAGAGCACGGCGGCGCGCGCCGCGATGATGTCGCTCCCCATGGAGCCGGAATCGTCCAGCACGATGGCGGTGTAGTTGCGGCCCGGATCCGGGATCGCGTCCACCATGCCGTCGCGGGTCGGCGGCCAGGCGGCAATGGTGTCCCAGTTGGGCGTGACCGGTGTGGCCGGGGCGAATTCGAATTCATCGGCGTTCTGTGTGGCCAGAATGATCAGGCTGGTGAGGGTGACGACAAAGAAGCCGCCTATGACAATCAGGAGCTTTTTCATGACAGCGGCTCCCTATTGCAGCGGGGCGAAAGTGGTCGCCTCGGCCTGAACGGTGAGCACCCGGAAGACGACGCGCATGTTCTCGCGCCATTCCGCTTCGGTCTTGGGCGGGTTGTTGCGCGGGTTGGAAATACCGACCCCATCCACGGTGAACTGATCGCGGTTCATGCGCAGGTTTTCCGCGCCGGAATATTCGACAAGCGCGTCGACCACGGCGATGGAGCGTTCCATCGACAGGTTCTGGGCCGAGGTGCGCACCGCGCGCAGTTCCGCGTTATCGGCGCCGTCGCGTTCCCGCTGGAGATAATAGAGCGGGTCGGAATGCCCCTCCACGGTGATGATCGCGCCGGAATAGGTCGAGGCGAGGCGCAGGATTTCCTGAAAATCCGCCTCGTACAGGGCCAGCGGGAAATCGGTGCTGTCGGGCGCGAAATACACCTCGAAGTCGATCCGCGTGCTGGCGTCCAGCTGACCGGTCCGGCGCAGTTTGCGCACGGTGGCGGCCGCGGCTTCGGGGTTGAAGGCCGCGATCTGACGTTCATCGAGGTTGGTCAACCCGTCCGTGAGCGTGGTGAAATCCCACTCCGCCGAGGCCAGCGTTGCGGGGAAGCCCAACCGTCCGGCACCGCGCAGGGCGATGTTCACTTCTTCCAGCAGGACGTCAAAGCGGCGTGGCTCATTGGCATCGGCAAAATGCTTGGCATTGCCTGCCCAGCCATCGGTGATGGCGTCCTGCCAGAGAAAGACACCCTCTTCGACGGGCAGACCACCGAGGAATTCATCTGCCATGAGCTTGGCCATGGTGTCGCGGCGCGCGTCCCCTTCGCTGGCCATGAACTGGCGCATTTCCTCTTCGGCGCGGAACAGGATGTTGACCATGGTTGCGATCTCGTCGCGGTGGGCGTCGAAGTAATCCGCGCGCACGGCGATGTAGTCAGAGATGACCGATGCAGCTTCCTGTGTGGACATCAGGATCGTCGCCCCGCGAATGGAGCCCTCGGCCCCGGTTCCCACGGTTCCATCCGAGGTCAGAAAGCGCGCGTCGGGCAGGATGACAGCGGCGGCATCGGCGCGGCCCTCGGCCATGACGGTGCCGGGGGTGTCGCCTTCGCCGGTCAGGTCAGAGGTCCAGACCACTTCGACGTCGTCAAAGGACAGGCCCCCGTCGGCGAGGATGCGGCCCACGAAATCCACATGCGGGCCATTGGCCTGCACGGCGATGCGCTTGCCTGCGAGATCGGCGATCTTGCGGATGCCGTCACCGCCGACAATGCCGTCCCCGGCGGAAAAGCTGTGTTTGTAGAAAACGATCTGCTCGGTGCGGGGATCGGATTGGGTCACCGGCGCGGCGGCGGCCAGCATGCCCAGTGTGCCACGCAGGAAGGGCGACGCGCAGGTGAGGTAGTTTTCCACCTGGACCTCGAAATTATCCTGAACCGTCAGGTTCAGACCAAGGCCCGCCTCGCCCAGCAACCCGCCATCATTGGACAGCGCGCTGCCATTGGCGTAGGCCACGACGCCATCGGCACCCCAAGCGATCAGGGGCATCTCCGTGGCCCATCCGGCGGAGCAGTCCCGCACGTCGGTTGTCACGGTCTCCGCGAGCGTGGCGCCTGCCTGCGCCAGCGCAGAGTTGGCGGTCAGCGAAAGGCTTGCACAGCCACAGGCCAGCAAATAGGCAAAACGTCTCATCGGGTGTCCTTATGCTTGTCTTTGGAATGGGATGCGGCGCGCCGCGGCGCCAGCAACAGTTCAGCTGTAGTGGAGGCCGTGTGCACCTGCGTCAGAAGCTGGTCGGCGACCCGCGATTCCGCCTGGGCAAAGGCCTCTTCGAGGGAGGTCAGAGCGGCGACCACGGCCTGCCGCGAGGCCTGTACCTGCGGACCGGTCTCGTTGCGCTCCCCACGGTCGCGCAGCCTTGCATGGGTCAGAACAGCGTCTTCGACCAGTTCGGCGCGGATCAGGTTGGAACGGTGCATGTTGAAGGTGCCCGGATCGTAAAAGATCTCGCGCGCGGCGCTGTCCATCAGATCCGCGGCGCGGTAGGCCTGTTCCTTGAGCGGAGATTGAAACTTTGGCGCGCTGTTGCGGATCACAGAGGCGCGGCGATGCGCGGAGGCGATGGCCTCCAGCGCCGAGGAGGCGCGCACGCCGGACAGGTTGTGACGCTCTTCAAAGGCATGGCTCAGCCGCTCGCTATCGGTCCAGAGCCAGGCCGGCGGCAGAAAGAGCGGCAGCGCAAAGGTCAGCATCATGGCCAGCACCCCGGCCACCAGCGCCGCGAAGCCCTCGAAAGGCAAGGGCAGGCGCACGGTCATGGCAAAGATCACCGCTGCCACGCTGGTCACGCCGGCCGCAATCCAGGGGACAAGCCGCGGGTTCATCGACCGACCTGCAGGATCACGTCGACGCGTGCCAGCGCGGCCTCATGGGCGCGCGGGCTCATGTCCGAGGGGCGGGCAAACGGCGATGTGCCCCCCAGCCCGGTTGCCGTCAGGTTGAGGCGCGAGATGCCCATGTCCTGCGCAAAATTGGCCACGAGATCCGCGCGTTCCTCGCTGAGTCGCAGGTTGGCGCTGGCCTCGCCCTGCGTGCCGCTGTGGCCGAGGATGCGCAGGGTCATCCTGTTGTCCTCGAGTGCTTGCACAAGATAGCCGCGCAGCCGCTCTTCCTCGCCTGCCGCCAGATTGGTGCCGCGCGCGAACTGGAAGGTGGCGCTTTGCGGCGAAGACAGCCCCCCCATGACCGCAAGCGTCGTTGCGCCCGCCGCAGCAACCGCCGCAACGATGCTGGCCAGAAACAATCTGCGAGGGGGTCTTGGGGCGGTCTCGGACATCGGGAACCTATGTGCAAAAGTCAGTTTGAATAAGCGTTGGGATCAACCTAGGCGATGACCGCCCCGAAATAAAGGTTTCGCTCTACGGGGAAGCGGAGTTCGCTTTTCCCGTTCCCGATTATTGTCCGGCGGGCCGGTGTCACGCCGCCGGGGCAGGGGCCAGCCCGTCAAGCCGCGGCATCAAGCCAAGAAGATCGCGCGTATAGGGCGCGCGCGGCGTGGCAAACAGCGCCTCTGTTTCTTGCAACTCTACCAACTGCCCGGATT
This sequence comes from Sagittula sp., assembly GCA_042088665.1. Lineage (GTDB taxonomy): Bacteria > Pseudomonadota > Alphaproteobacteria > Rhodobacterales > Rhodobacteraceae > JBELMB01. The sequence continues at coordinate 2,802 of JBELMB010000184.1, read as the reverse complement.
TCATCACCGCGACCCGGTCGCACATCTGGCGCACCACCGGCAAATCATGGCTGATGAACAGCATGGTCAGGCCAAGGTGCTCTTGCAGATCCTTGAGAATGTTCAGGATCTGGGCCTGGATCGACACGTCCAGTGCGCTTGTCGGCTCGTCGCAGATCAGCAGGCGCGGTTGCGTGGCCAGAGCACGGGCGATGGATATGCGTTGCCTTTGTCCGCCAGAGAACTCATGCGGATACTTCAGCCCGGCTTCGGCGCCCAGCCCCACCTGTGTCAACAGCTCCGCCACCCGCGCCCGCACCGCCCGGCCTTGCAGCAGGCGGTGGTGTCGGATCGGTTCTGCGACGATTTGATCGACGCGCATCCGCGGGTTGAGCGAGCTGTAGGGATCCTGAAAGATCATCTGGATCTGCCTGCGAAAGGCCTGCTGCGCGCTCTTGTCCCGGGGGTCGCTGACCAATGTGCCGTCAAATGTCACGCTGCCGCCATCGGCCTCGTAGAGACCAGAGATGACCCTTGCGACCGTCGATTTGCCAGAGCCGCTTTCGCCGACAATGCCCAGCACTTCGCCCGGAGCAAGATCAAAGCTGATGCGGTCCACCGCCGTAAACCAGCGCCGTCCCGCGGGCAGCAGGCTGCGTTTCTCGATAAAGCGCTTGGTCAGGTCGGTGACTTGCAAGAGTGGCCCGTCGGGCTGCGGTTGCTTTGGCCAGTTGGCGGCAAGGTCGCCGATGGCAAAATCGGGCACGCGCCCACCGTAGCCGACCCGCGGAAAGCGGTGCAGTTTCACGTTTGGCCGTGGCACCGCGGCGATGAGCGACTGGGTATAGGGGTGGTCCGGCGCGCCCAGCACCTGCGCGGTTGCGCCGCTTTCGACGACGGCGCCGTCGTACATCACGGTCACCCGGTCGGTGGTATCCGCGATCACGCCCATGTCATGGGTGATGAGGATCACGCCCACGCGCCGTTCGCGCGCCAGATCGCGGATCAGGTCAAGGATCTGCGCCTGAACCGCCACGTCCAGCGCGGTGGTCGGCTCATCGGCGATGATGACCTGCGGTTCCGAACACAGCGCCAGCGCAATCACCACGCGCTGCCGCATTCCGCCCGAGAACTGGTGCGGATACTGGTCGAGCCGGGTGTCCGGGTCCGGGATGCCGACCCGGTCCAGCAAGTCGCGCGCGCGGGTGTCTGCCTCCTGTGCGGACATGGGCAGATGCGCGAGGATCGTCTCGGTCAGCTGCTGGCGGATCGTGAACAGCGGATTGAGCGAGGTCAGCGGGTCTTGAAAGATCATGGAGATCTTGCGCCCGCGCAGGGCGCGCATGGCGGCGGCGTCCAACCCGCTGATCTCCTGACCCTGAAAGCTGATGGTGCCCGAAGCGATACGACCCGGCGGGTCCAGCAGCCCCATGATCGCGGCACCAATGGTCGATTTGCCCGCGCCGCTTTCCCCCACCAGTCCGTGGATTTCGCCCGCTTCGACCGTCAGGTTCGCCTTGTCCACGGCCGTAAAGGTCTGGTGGCGCGTGGGAAACGTGACCGTGAGGTCCTGGATCTCGAGCAAGCTCACTGGTCGCGGCCCCCGTTCTTGGCGCAAGCGCAGCGCAGCACGACGGGTTTGCCGGGCGCGGGTGTGCGGGACCGTCGTTGCGCGGCCTTGTCGTCACGATGGGGGCTCTTGCGGGTCATCGCCTCACCTCAGCTTTGGGTTCAGCGCGTCGCGCAGCCAGTCGCCCAGCAGGTTGACCGACAGTGCCAGCGCCAGCAGCGTCAGCGCCGGGAAGGTCAGGATCCACCATTGGCCCGACAACAAGAACCCCTGACCGATGCGGATCAGCGTGCCCAATGAGGGTTGCGTGACCGGCGCGCCGACGCCCAGAAAGCTGAGCGTGGCCTCGGCGATGATCGCCAGCGCGAGGCTGATCGTGGCGATGACCAGCACCGGCGACAGCACGTTGGGCAGAATGTGGCGCAGCATGATCGGCAGCGCACCGCGTCCGATGAGGCGGGCCGCAAGGACATATTCCTTGTTCTTTTCGACCATGGTCGCGCCGCGGACCACGCGGGCGAATTGCACCCAGTCCGACAGGCCGATCGACAGCACCAGCACCCAGATCGCCAGCTGGTCGCGGAACTCGACCGGGGTGAATCCCTTGGCCACGCCAAAGATCAGCATCGCGACAAGGATCGACGGAAAGGTCAGCTGCACATCCGCGATCCGCATGATGATCGTATCGGCCCACCCCCCGAAGTAGCCGGAAATCAACCCCAGCGTGACCCCGAGGATCATCCCCAGCCCCACGGCGGCAAATCCCACGAACAGCGAGATCCGCATCCCGTAGAGGATCGTGGAATAGACATCGCGGCCCTGCGTGTCTGTGCCCATCAGGAAGGTTTCACCGGTGAACTGCCCGGGTGTGAGGGGGGGCGTCTCACTGTTGAGCAGGTTCAGGCTGGCGGGATCAAAGGGATTCATCACCGCCAGCAGCGGCGCAAAGAGCGCCGACAACAGCAACAGCAGCGTCACCGCCGCAGAGACCATGGCGATGGGAGAGCGGCGGAATTGCCAGGCAAGGTCGCTGTCCCATCCGCGTCTGAACGCGCGGATCATGTTCGCAGCCTCGGGTCGACTGCGACGTAAAGCAGGTCGACCAACAGGTTGATGCCGACGAACATCACGGAAATCAGCATCAGATAGGCCGCCATGACCGGGATATCGACGAACTGGATGGCATTGATGAACAACAGACCCATGCCGGGCCATTGAAAGACGGATTCAGTGATGATCGCAAAAGCAATCAG
>JBELMB010000026.1:34796-43693 GCA_042088665.1 Sagittula sp. | reverse complement strand
TCAACCCCGAAACATACATCAGCGCAATCGCCGCCAGCAGCGCGGTCGGGATCCCTGCGGCCACCCAAAAGGCCGTGCGCGTGTTCAGAAAGAGGAACAAAAGCCCCACCACGAACGCCAATCCCACGGAGGCATTGTCCAGCAGGATGTTCAGACGTCCGGTGATCGCCTCGGACCGCGTCCGGATCAGCTCGATGCTCACGCCCTCGGGCAGCGAGGCGGCGTAATTTGCCGCGATCTCTTCGACGTCGCGCTGAATGTCGATGGCATCGCCCCGGTCGGATCGGTCCACGCGGATCGAAATCGCCTGATTTGCCCCCACGAAATAGGTCCGCTCGCGGTCCACGCCTTCCTGCGTGACGCGCCCCAGATCACTGATCACCAGCTTGGACCCATCCGGGTTGGACCGCAAAACGACCCCGGCAATCGCCTCTGCCGTGCGCTTTTCGATCCCGGTGCGCACCCGCGCGCCCGCGCCAGCCACATCCCCGGCCGGGTCGGTGTCCGCCTCCGCCGCAATGGCCGCGGCGATCTCCTGCATGGAGATGTCATGCGCGATCAGGCTGGACGAGGGCACTTCGACCAGCGTCAAAGGTGCTGCGATGCCGCGGATCGTCGTCCGGGTCACGCCCGCATTGAACAACCGTGCGACCAGTTCGTCGGAATACAGCGCCAGTTGCTCGATGCCCACCGGACCGGTCACCACGACATCCGTCACGCGGTCGCGCCATGCGCCGCGGCGCACTTCGGGTGTGTCGGCCTCGGACGGCAGGTCAGAGATCCCGTCGACCCGCGCCGCCACGTCATCCGCCGCGCGCGCCATGTCCCAGCCCGGCTCGAATTCCAGCGTGATGGAGGCCCGCCCCTCACGCGACGTGCTCTCAGAGCTTTCGACCCCCTCGACCCCCAGCAGCGCCGGTTCCAGCACCTGCACAATGGCGGCATCCACATCTTCGGCGCCAGCCCCGTCCCAGTTCACGGTGACGGTCACATTGTCGATGATCACATCCGGAAAAAACTGCGCCCGCATGTTCGGCCCGGCCAGAAGACCCGCCGCAAGCAGCAGCACCAACAGCAAGTTCGCCAGCGTGGGGTGGCGGGTGAAATAGGCAAAGATGCCTCCGGCCGCCTTGGGTAAGTCACGTGCCATGCGTCTTCTCCTGTGTGCTGTTCCGGTCCGGGGGGATGCCCCGTCCGGTCCCGTCTCAGTACCGCCTCGGGCCAGCGTCAGCCCCGTCTCTGTCTTGTCTTCCCAGACCAGCAAGCGGCCCGTCTCTGGCCCGTCTCTGGCCCGTCTCTGGCCCGTCTCTGGCCCGTCTCTGGCCCAAGGGCAAATGTCATCGCGCCGTCTCGTTGCTCACACAGGCACAGCGCGGCTGGCGCCGGGAAACCCCGGCCGTCAACCGCCCATCCGCGATTCGATGCGTTCCACCATGCGCGCAGGCACTTCCTTTTGCGCCAGTTGCGACAGGATGCGCGACTTGGCCTCCGCCGGCATCCTGTTGTTGCCTTCGACAAAGGCCACCAGCTTGGCGCGGCGCTCTTCGGTCAATTCCAGCATTTCAGGCGCTTCCGGGGCTGCGTCCGCTGCGCCGCTGCGCAGGGGCGAGACCTTGATGCCTGCGCCCAGCAGCGGTGTGCGTTCCGCCACCACTTCGCGGTCCCGCAGATCACGCGACCGGATCAGCACGTCATCGCCCTGCCGACGCATGAGCCGCACTTCGATGGGCTCCAGCCGCTCTTCGGCGTTCAATGCCAGCACGGCACCATCCGCCCCCAGCGCCGTGGCGGGCAGACGTGCCACGAAGGGCAGTTCCGGCTCTTCGATCTCGACCGACACGAAATCCCCGGGCTTGAACCCGCGCGGCGCTTCCAGCGAAGCGAACAGCAACCGGCCCGTCTGCCCGTCTCCGACTGTTGCGCCCTCGCGCGACAGCACGCCGGTCGCATGGATGTCGGTGCCAAACAGATCCAGTGTCGCGCGCACCGGCGCAGGCCGCAAGACACCGGCATCGTCCAGCAGCCGCGCGTAAGCCTCTGTCGAGACGCGGAACGCCACTTCCAGCGCCTGCGGATCCACCAGTTGCGCCAACCGTTCATTCGTCGACACCAGCCGCCCGGCCACAACGGTCACATCCGACAACGTGCCGTCAAAGGCGGCCCGCACTTCGGTGTCCGACAGGCGGCGTGCCGCCTCATCCAGCGCGATCTCGGACCGTTTCAGCCGCGTCGCCGCCTGATCGATGCGCGCCTCCGCCGTGGCCACCGCCTGACGTTGCACCAAGACCGACTGCCGCGCCGAGGACAGGGCCAGTTCGGCGCTTTCGACGGCGGCCTCGGTGCCCGCGCGCCGCACCAGCAGATCCTGCGCGCGGTCCAGCGCCCGTTCCCGCAACCGCACCTGGTCCTGCGCCGCGGTCAGCTCATCACGCGCCAACACGATCGCGCGATCTGCCTCGCGGACCTCCGCCTGCGCGTCCAGAACATCGCTTTCGGACCGCACCAGCGCCGACTCCGCATCAGCCGGGTCGACCCGCGCCAGCAACTGCCCCTGCACCACCTTGCCCCCTTCGACAAAGCCCGGGTCCAGATCGATCAAGGCCCCCGATGCCGCCGAGCGCAGCTCCAGCGTCCGTCGGCTCTGCACTTCGCCAAAGGCCGTCAGCACCGGCACAACGGTCTCAAAGGCCACCGGCACCACGTTGACAACAAAGACACGTTCGCGCGCGGGGCGCTGCCGCGGTTCTTCGCTCATGCGGGCCTGCACAGCATCGCGCACCATGATCCCGGCATAGGCCAGCAAACCCAGCGTCAGGGACACAAGGAAAAGGCCCATCAGGCTCTTTCGCAAAAAGCGCATCGTGTTCGGTCTCCAAAACGGGCGGCGGGCGTCCCTGTATTTCCATGTAGCGAAAAACACGCAGTTGCCAAGCCGTCGGGCCTTAAACGGGGCCGCGCGTCACTTCCGTCGCTGATGTTCGTCCAATCTGGGAAAAATTTCGACGAAATTACACGGCCGGTGACGATAATCGAGCTGCAAGCGCAAAATCTCGTCCCATGCGTCCTTGCATGCCCCGGTGGAGCCCGGCAAGGCAAACAGGTAGGTGCCCCCCGCAACGCCCCCGGTTGCGCGGCTCTGCACAGCCGATGTGCCAATTTTTTGGAATGAAACGAGGGTAAAGACCGTGCCGAAGGCGTCGATCTCCTTTTCATAGACGTCCCGATGCGCCTCGACGGTCACGTCGCGCCCGGTCAGTCCCGTCCCCCCGGTCGAGATGATCACGTCGATGTCGGGATTGGCGATCCAGTCGCGCAGCTGGGCGGCAATCATGTCGCGTTCGTCCCGCACGATGCGCCGCGCGGCCAGGACATGCCCGTCCCCCTCCAGCCGCGCCACGAGCGTATCACCGGACCGGTCATCCTCTTCGCTGCGGGTGTCGGAGACGGTCAGGATCGCAATGCGCGTGGGAAAAAATTCTTTGGTCTCGTCGATGCGGGACATGGAAGGCTCCTTTGGAAAATGAAGTCTCAGGACAGGCTGTCCAGACGCGCGCGCAACGCCAGCATGTCGGCCCATGCCTCACGCTTGGCATGTGGATTGCGCAACAGGTAGGCGGGATGGACCATGGGCAGCGCCGGGCGGTCGGCGGCCTCGACCCAAGTGCCGCGCAGCCGGGTGATGCCGCGTTTGCCCAGCAGCGCCTGACAAGAGATGTTGCCCACAACCACCAGCAGATCCGGATCCGCCAGCGCGATATGGCGCTGCAGGAAAGGCAGCATCATGGCGATCTCCTGCGGTTTCGGGTCGCGGTTCTGCGGGGGCCGCCACGGCAGCACATTGGTGATGTAGACGCTCTCCAGACGGGAGAGGCCCACCGCCGCGAGCATCTTGTCCAGCAACTGGCCGGCGCGCCCGACAAAGGGTTTGCCCTGCAGATCCTCGTCGCGGCCCGGGGCCTCGCCCACGAACATCACCCGCGCGCCCGGCACACCGTCGGCAAAGACAAGGTTGCGGGCGCCGCGCCGCAGCTCGCAATGGGGATAGTCCGCCAGCGCCGCCTGCAGACCCGGCAAATCGCGCGCCGCCTTGGCCGCGGTCTGCGCCTCGGCCAAGGGATCTGGCTCGTCGCGCCGGACGGGAATGACACCGGGGGACGCAGGCGCCGCCTCGGCGCGTTTTGCCTCGGCTGCCGCCCGCGCCGCCTGTTCCGCCGCAAAGCGGTCCAGCGGCGCTTCGCAAAGCGCGTCAAGCGCGCCCATCTCCACCTGCCATGCGAGGGCGGCGTGGGCCGCGTGCCAATCCAATCCCGAATCCATGGCGCTTGTTTATCAGGGCCTTGCCGGAGGCTGAACCGTAATCCGCCTGCCGGGCGTTTCATTGGACCGAACACCGGACCAGACACTGGCCCAAACACTGGCCCAAACACTGGCCCAAACACCCGATCAACCTCCGGATCAGACACCGCCCAGCAAGGGCGCCGGTCACAGCACTTGGGCGGGCCGCTTGGCGGCTTGCCGCGGACCCCGCTCCGCCAGACGCCCGACCACTTGCCCCCCGCACGCCCCCTTCGTACAAGAGCGCATTGCCCCTGCGAGGATCCCATGCGTTTCGACCACCGCCACCTGCTCGGGATCGAGCCCCTGCGCGCCGATGAAATCACCACGCTGCTTGACCTCTCGGACCAGTACGTGGCCGTCAACCGGCGTCGCGACGCGGGCGCCCGCGCCCTCGCCGGTCTGACACAGGTCAACATGTTCTTCGAGAATTCGACCCGCACGCAGGCCTCGTTCGAGCTGGCGGGCAAGCGTCTCGGGGCAGATGTGATGAACATGTCGATGCAGGCCTCCTCGATCAAGAAGGGCGAGACCCTGATCGACACCGCCATGACGTTGAACGCCATGCACCCCGATCTGCTGGTGGTGCGTCATCCGCATTCCGGCGCTGTCGACCTGCTCGCCCAAAAGGTGCATTGCGCGGTGCTGAACGCCGGGGATGGCCGCCATGAGCACCCCACGCAGGCGCTGCTGGATGCGCTGACGATCCGCCGCGCGAAGGGCCGCCTGCACCGCCTGAACATCGCCATCTGCGGCGATATCGCACACAGCCGCGTGGCCCGCTCGAACCTGCTGCTGCTGCACAAGATGGAAAGCCGCATTCGCCTGATCGGTCCTGCCACCCTGATGCCCTCCGGGATCGGCGATTTTGGCGTCGAGGTCTACGAGGACATGCGCGAAGGCCTGCGCGACGTCGACGTGGTGATGATGCTGCGCCTCCAGCGAGAGCGTATGGACGGCGGCTTTATCCCGTCGGAGCGGGAGTATTACCACCGCTACGGTCTGGATGCCGACAAGCTCGCCTGCGCAAAGCCCGACGCCATCGTCATGCACCCCGGCCCGATGAACCGCGGAGTCGAGATTGACGGTACGCTGGCGGATGACATCAACCGCTCGGTGATCCAGGACCAGGTGGAAATGGGTGTGGCGGTGCGTATGGCCGCGATGGATCTTTTGGCCCGCAACCTGCGTGCGCGGCCAAAAGAGGTGATGGTTTGATCCTGTTTCCCCTTGTCGGACACGGTGCCGGATGGCTCCGTGAGCTCAAAAAGAGGGCTGCACAATGACTCGGTTTCATATCAACGGCTCGGACCGGCTGACCGTCACCCTGCTGCATCTGGATCTCCCCGCTGAAGCGGTCGAACGTTTTGCCTCCATGGCGGGCACCGGCGAGTGGCCGCTGAAATATGCATTGGGCGCAGAGCGCCTGCGCGAGGGTTTTGTCGAGGTCATCGACCTGCGCGACCTTGGTCCGATGCCGCTGAGCCAGTACCTGGCCGATGCGCATGACCTGTCGCCCAAGGTGCTTGGCGCGGACAAGGCGCGCATCGACACGCTCACCGGCCACGTGGTGGTTCTGCCGGCGCAGGCCTTTGATGCCACGTCGCAGGACCTGAACATCGCGATGCCGCTGTCGCTGGTCGGCCGTTACGGCGCACCCGCCCCCCGGGCCCGTGGCGCGATGCTGCAAAGCGACAGCGCGCGCGGACAGGGCGCGGGCGGCACCCCGGCCCCCACCGAGGGACTCGCCGGTTGGGTGAAGATCACGCTGATCGCGCTGGCGGCGCTTGTGGTTGTGATCCTCGCGCTGGTGCTCTGAGCATGGGCTGCGCGGCGTCTGGTGACCGGCCCCAAAGGCCCCGGAAGCCCCAGAGGCCCCGGAGGCACGCGAGGCCGCATTTGGCCAAGCATGCCCCCCGGCACAAGACCCGTGCTGCGCGCCGCTTGCGCGCATTGGCTTCCGGACATCCCTGCGCAAGGACCACCGGCACTCTGCCCCGCCGCGCGCTGTCGCCGCACCCTAGCGCGCAGGCCGGCGGCCGTTTCGCTTTGCCTCCGCGGGGTTTCAAGGGCACACAGGCAGCGTCGCATGGCACCGCATGGCGCGCCGCTTCGCCGACACCCCATGAAACGCCCGCCTCGCACCATCCGGAGGGGTAAAAGATGATCTTTGCGCCCGACCGTGGCACCTACCTGCGCACCCATTGGACAATGGCCGCCATCGCGATGGCCATCGGCATGATCGTCCTCGCCCTGCTCGGCAGCCCGCATGTCTGGACCGGCGCCGTTGGCGGACTGGCCGCTGTGGTGCTGCGCGGCTGGTATCTCATGGATGAGGAACTGGCCAGGATCTGGACCCTCGGCGACACGGCCTTGCAAGGGCCGGGCGACCTGCGCCTGCCCCTGACCGACGTCGCCAAGACCCGGATCATCGGGGCCGCGGTTCAGATGGTCACCCGCTCCGGCGACAAGCACCTGATCAAGTTTCAGGCCACGCCGGACTGGACCCGCGCCCAGATCGAAGCGGCCCGCCGCCAGGCCCTCTCGCAGCCCTAAACGCCCGGAAAGTGCTCATATGTCCCTGACCCTGCTCCACAATGCCCGCCTGATCGACCCAGAGCAAGACGCGGTCGCGACCGGAGCGCTGGTGCTTTCGGAGGGGCGCATCGCCCGCGTCCTGCACGATCCGGCAGACGTGGCGCAGGTGATGCAGGGCGCGGCGCGGGTGATGGACTGCGGCGGCAAATGCCTCGCCCCCGGCATCGTCGATATCGGCGTCAAGGTGGGCGAACCCGGCGACCGGCACAAGGAAAGCTATGGCACCGCCGGCGCCGCGGCGGCGGCAGGCGGCGTGACCACCATCGTGACCCGCCCCGACACCAATCCCCCCATCGACACCCCCGAAGCGCTGGATTTCCTGCGCCGCCGCGCCGCGGATGAGGCCCCCGTGAACGTGCTGCACATGGCCGCCCTGACCAAGGGGCGCGCCGGGCGCGAGATGACGGAAATCAGCTTTTTGATGGACGCCGGCGCCGTGGCCTTTACCGATTGCGACAAGGTGGTGACCGACGCCAAGGTCCTTTCGCGCGCGATGACCTATGCCCGCAGCCTTGGCGCGCTGGTCATGGGCCACCCGCAGGAACCGGGCCTGACGCAGGGCTCTGCCGTGACCTCGGGCAAATTCGCCACGCTGCGCGGCCTGCCCGGCGTCTCTCCCATGGCGGAACGCATGGGCTTTGACCGTGACATCGCCCTCGTCGAGATGACAGGCGTTGCCTATCACGCCGACCAGATCACCACCCGGCGCGCCCTGCCCGCCCTCGCCCGCGCCAAGGACAACGGCTTTGACGTCACGGCCGGGACCTCCATGCATCACCTGACGCTGAATGAGCTGGACGTCGCGGATTACCGCACCTTCTTCAAGGTAAAGCCGCCCCTGCGCGCCGAAGAAGACCGGCTCGACATTGTCGAGGCAATCCGCACCGGCCTGATCGACATGATCGGCTCGTTTCACACGCCGCAAGACGAGGAAAGCAAGCGCCTGCCCTACGAAGAAGCCGCCTCTGGCGCCGTCGGGCTGGAAACGATGCTGCCTGTGCTGCTGCGTCTCTACCATGCCGAGGCGCTCAGCCTGCCAGTGCTGTTCCGCGCGCTGGCGCTGAACCCGGCGCGGCGTCTGGGACTGGCCTGCGGACGGCTGAGCGCAGGCGCCCCGGCGGACCTCGTGCTGTTTGATCCGGACAAGCCGCTGGTGCTGGACCGGTTCAAGCTGCGCTCGAAATCAAAGAACACCCCCTTCGACGGCGCCCGCCTGCAGGGCAAGGTGCTGGGCACCTGGGTCGGCGGCCAACGCGTGTTCGACGCCTAGGAGGGCAAAGCGATGTTCCAGACCGATGCCGGGCTGCTCGGCCTTTGGGCCGTGGTGGGCTACTTGATGGGGTCCGTGCCGTTTGGCGTGCTGATCGCCCGCATGATGAACCTTGGCGATCTGCGCAAGATCGGTTCGGGCAACATCGGGGCTACCAATGTCCTGCGCACCGGCAGCAAACCCGCGGCGGCAGCCACCCTGCTGCTGGACGGTGCAAAAGGCGCGGCGGCGGTCTTCGCCGCATGGGCGTTTTCCCGCGATGGCGGCGCGATGCAGATGGCCGGGCTGGCCGCGATGATCGGCCATTGCTACCCGGTTTGGTTGCGGTTCAAGGGCGGCAAGGGTGTGGCGACCTTTCTCGGCACTTTGCTGAGCCTCGCATGGCCCGTCGGCCTCGCCTGTTGCGCAACATGGCTGGCGGCGGTTGCGCTGACGCGAATCTCATCGGTGGGCGCGCTGGTCGCGGCGATGGCCAGCACCGTGTGGATGTTCTTCTTCGGGCGCCTCGATCTGATCATCACCGGCACCCTGCTGACGCTGCTGATCTACTGGCGCCATCGCGAGAACCTCGCGCGGCTCAAGGATGGTACAGAGCCGAAGATCGGCAAGAAAACCTGACAAGGGCCCAAGGTCTGCGCCTGCCTCGTTGCCTCGTTGCCTCGTTGCCTCGTTGCCTCGTTGCCTCGTTGCCTCG
>JBELMB010000026.1:20982-34696 GCA_042088665.1 Sagittula sp. | reverse complement strand
TGCCTCGTTGCCTCGTTGCCTCGTTGCCTCGTTGCCTCGTTGCCTCGTTGCCTCGAAAGAGGCGCCATGATCCAGCCGCAGATGCAAGCCGCACGCGCCACCCAAAACATCAGGCGGTCGGACGTTCAACAATCCTTCAGCGAATCGCTGCAGGATAAAGGGCGGTAGGGAGGGGGCACACGCGCGGGTTACCAAAACCTTAACCGCGGGGCCGATCCGCTACTGCCCCATCGCAAGAACCGGCATCGTGCGGCCCACCAACTCCTCGCTGAAAGGCACCGGATGCGGCGCTTGTCCCAGCCGCGCGCGGTAAACCGGCAGGCTCTCCGTCACCCGCATCACGTAGTTGCGCGTCTCGTCGAAGGGAATGAATTCGATCCAGTCGATCACATCCACCGCCCCTTGCCGCGGGTCGCCAAACAGCTCCATCCAACGATTCGGCCGGGAGGGTCCCGCGTTGTAGCCCGCCGCCATCATCACGGCGTTGCCGTCAAACATCTCGGACAGTTCCGCCAGATAGGTCGAGCCAAGCGTCGCGTTATACGCCGGATCGCTCAGCAACCGCCCCGAATCGTAGTCCAGCCCAAGATCCCCCGCCATTTCGCGGGCCGTTCCCGGCATCAACTGCATGAACCCCCGCGCCCCGGCGCCAGAGATCACTTCGGGGTCGAATTCCGATTCGCGCCGCGCAATGGCAAGCACCAATTCCTTGGGGACGGGGTAATCGGTCTCCGTCACCTGGCTGTGCAACGCATAGTACGGCCCGGCCAGTTCCAGACCAAGACGCGCCGCGCGCTTGCCCAGCATGACCTGGATATGCGGCAGATTGAACGCTACAAGCATGGCCCCCAATTGCCCGATGCCTTCACGGTCCAGCGATTCGGCCAGATGCGTCAGAAACCGCTCTGCGAGATCCATCTCCCCCGCGGCCAGCAGCAGGATCGCCGCCTTGTAGACGCCGGTGTCGACAAACTCTGCCTCAGCCCATGCCGGAAACGCCTCTGTCCCCGACAAGAGTGGATCCGCAACAAGCCCGCCGCGCTCTGCCGCCAGCAATCCGTAAAACGACGTCTGATAAGCCGCGCCATCCGCATAGGCCGCCTGCGCCGCCTCGGTGTTGCCCAGCGCCTCTTCTGCCCGACCCAGCCAATAGCCGGCCCGGCCGATGGAAATCGGCGTCCAGACGGCACCGCGAACATTGCGGAAATGCTCTGCCGCCTGCTCTGGCTGGTTCAAAAAGCGCAAGGCAAGATAGCCTGACAACCACTCCAGGTCCGCGTAATCCCGCCCCTCGACGAGGTAGTGACGCGACGCAATCTCATAGGCCTCTGCATGGCGCCCGGCCCGCATGGTGCGCCGCGCCAGATCCCGGCGCTCGCGCGCCCAGGCCCAGGGCTCCCCCAGGCCCGACAGACTGGCCGACCGCGCCTTGAGCAGGTCGATCGCCTCCGCGCGGCGCCCTTTCTTGACCCGCCAGAGAAACCGCTCATAGGCCAGACCAGAGTTTTCCCGCAGCACCTCAGGGACGTTCTCGATCAGCGTGTCCACATTGCCGGACCCGGACCGCAGGGCCATCCGCGCCTCGGCGAGCGCCTGCCAGCCCTCGTCGACATAGGGCAGCATGGCCCGGGCGTTCTGGCTCCAGCCCTTCCACAGCGCCATGTCCAGCCGCGTCGCATGCAATCCGCCCAGGATCTGGCCCCAGGTCTCAAGGAAGACGCGCCGCTCGTCCCCCGACATGGACAACGTCAACCAGGCCAGCACGATGTCCGCCTGCGCCAGCCCTTCCTGCCCCTCGGCCATATGCGCGCGCGCCAGCGCCAGCGCTCCGGCCCCGGTCTGCGGCTGGTAATCCTCGAAAAAGGCCTTCACCTCTGCATGCGAGGTCTCCGCCATGACCACTTCGGATTTCTCGCGCAGGAATGGCATCCCCGGCCAGTCCGGGTTGCGGGCGATGAAATCCTGCACTTCCACCGAATCCCCCCGCCCGGCGCGCAGCGCGTGCCACAGGATGATGTCCACGGCGATCTGCCCGTCACCGCGCGCGGTGATCTGCGCGGCGGCCCAATTGCCCTCGCGCAGGCTTTGCATGGCCCCCGCAAGCGAGGACCCGGCCTCCTGGGCATGAACGGCCAGGGCGGAACTCAGAAACAGCAGCACAGCAAGGAGTCGCGACATAAGCTTGCATTTCCAGTGATGAAAAGGAATAGACGCACCCGGGAGGATAAAGCGCGACGGCAGGGCATCAACTCACAATCCCGCGCCCCGGCGGAAATCCCCCCCCGCGTCCAAGCGGAAACCCCCGATGACGTGAATAACCACCCGACGAGAGGAGTATGAGAGATGTTCAAGGGATCTATGCCAGCCCTGGTGACACCGTTCAAAGACGGTTCCGTGGATTTCGACACGCTCAAACGCCTTGTCGACTGGCACGTGGATCAGGGCAGCCACGGCCTGGTGCCCGTGGGCACCACCGGCGAAAGCCCCACGCTCAGCCACGAAGAGCATGAAAAGGTCATCGAGACCGTCGTCGCCGCCGCCGCAGGCCGCGTGCCGGTGATCGCGGGCGCAGGGTCCAACAACACCGCGGAGGCGATGCGATTCGTTCAGCACGCCGCGTCTGTTGGCGCCAGTGCGGCACTCGTTGTGACGCCCTACTACAACAAGCCCACGCAGGCCGGGCTGATCGCGCATTTCTCGGCCCTGCATGATTGTGCGGACCTGCCGATCATCATCTACAACATCCCCGGTCGCTCCGTGGTGGACATGTCCCCGGCGACGATGGGCGAACTGGCGAAACTCCCCCGGATTGTCGGGGTCAAGGACGCCACCGGCGATCTCGCCCGCGTCTGCGAACAGCGCATCACCTGCGGGCCGGACTTCCTGCAGATCTCCGGTGAGGACGCCACCGCCCATGGCTTCAACGCCCAGGGCGGCGTCGGCTGCATCTCGGTCACGGCCAATGCCGCACCGGCCCTTTGCGCGCAACTGCAAGAGGCCTGCCTCGCGGGCGATTATGCCAAGGCGCTGGACCTGCAGGACAAACTCATGCCCCTGCATCAGGCCATCTTCACCGAACCGGGCCTGTGTGGTGCGAAATACGCCATGTCCAAATTGGGACTGTGCAGTGAGGATGTGCGCCTGCCGCTGATGCCCCTGACAGAGGCGACCCGCGCCAAGGTTGACGCCGCACTGGCCCATGCCGGCCTGCTCTGACCGGCAGACCGCTGGGTGACCGGGCACGCGCCCGTCAGTCAAAGCCACGGACCAGCCAGACAAGACGACAAAAGGGCGGGGACCTCCCCGCCCTTCTCATGCGCACCGCCCCGTAGCGCGGGGTTGACCCCGCGCCCGTTGCAGCCCTTGCGCCTTGCGATCAGGGCACAAACCGATGGTGCGCGTGACCGGGTCAAACCATGGGCCCAAACCATGGGCCCAAACCATCGGCCCAGATCCCCAGCCCGGATCACGGGACCAGACTACTGACCCAAGGCACCTTCCAGACCGACCGGCTGACCCACCACAACAAAGTGCAGATCCTCCGGCTTGAGCAGTTCACCCGCAACCCGGCGAATATCCCCAAGCGTCACCGCCTCGACATTGGCGTTGCGCGTCTTCACGTAGTCGATGCCAAGGTCGTCCATCTGCATGCCCACGAGAATGCGCGCGATCGGCGCATTGCCGTCAAAACGCAGCGGATAGGCGCCGGTCAGATAGGTCTTGGCCGCGGACAACTCCGCCTCCGTCACGCCCTCGCTGGCCATCTTGGCCCACTCCGCCTTGATCACTTCGATGGCCTCGGCGATGCTCTCATTGCCAGAGGCCACGCGCCCGGCGACGATTTCCGCATGGTCCTTCGGGCCAAGGTAGGAATAGATGCCATAGGTCAGACCGCGCTTTTCGCGCACCTCATGCATCAACCGGGCCTCGAACCCACCGCCGCCCAGGATCTGGTTCATCACGAAAGCCGCAAAGAAATCCGGGTCGTCGCGCTTCATGCCCGCATGGCCGAAGGCCGCGACCGACTGAGGCGTGTCAAACGGCACAACCGTGACACCGCCCTGCGTCGCCACATCCACGCGCTCCGGCAGGGGCGCGCCGGTCTCCGGCAGATCCGACAGCAAGCTGTCCATGATCTCCGCCAGACCCTCGGCAGAGATATCCCCCGCAGCGCCCACATAGACCCGGTCCTTGGCCAGCGCCCCGTCAAAGGCCGCCACCACATCGTCCCGGCTCAGCGCCGCGACACTTTCCATCGTACCGCCATAGTCCGAACCGTAAGGGTGATCGCCAAACAGCACCTCGTCAAAAGCACCGCCAAGGATCTCGTCGGGGTCGGTGGCATCCGACTGCAAGCCCGACAACACCTGTCGGCGCACCCGCTCCAGCGAGGTCTCGTCAAAGCTCGGGTTCACCAGCGCAGAGCGCAGCAGCGCGATGGCCTCATCCTGGGTTTCCGTCAGGAACCGCGCAGAGATCGCCACCGTGTCATCCCCGATGTCGAAACTGATCCGCGTCGCGATGCTCTCCTTGGCGGCGGCAAAGCCCTGCGCATCCAACGCCCCGGCGCCTTCTTCCAGCAGACCGACCATCAGGTTCGTGGCCCCGCGCTTGCCCGGCAGGTCAAGCGATGCCCCACCCTTGAACCGCAGTTCCAGCGCGACAAAGGGGATCGACGGCTCCTCGACGAGCCATGCCTTGAACCCGCCCGGGCTTTCGACTTCCTGGATCGCCACTTCGGCCTGCGCGACACCGGCGGCGCAGATCAGGCCAACGGTCCAGACAAAACGCTTTATAAAGCTCATTGGGTGATCTCCTCGCTGGTCATCAGATGGCTGGTGACGGATTTCTTCGCATCAAAGATCGCGCGCGCGGCCTCGATCACGTCTTCTTCGGTCACGTCTTGCAGGATCTGCGGCCAGGCCGTGATGTCGTCCAGGGTCAGCCCGGCGGTCAGTGCCATGCCGTAGCGTCGCGCCAACCGGCTGACATTGTCCTGCGCATACACGCGAGAGGCCTTGAGCTGGAACTTGATCCGCTCCAGCTGGGCCGGATCCACACCTTCCTCGATGAATTCGGCGACGGCCGCGTCCATGGCCGCCTCTGCCTCATCTAGGCTCACCCCCGGCGCTGGCACCGCCACCAGCGAAAAGCTCGTGTCGTCCAGCGAAACGCCCCGGTAAAAGGCGCTGGTATAGACCACCTTCTGCTGCTCGAACTGCAGTTTCTGGTTCAGCACAGAGGTCTGCCCACCCCCCAGCACTTCGGCAAGGATGGTCAGCGCGGCGGACTTCTCCTGCGCGCCCGGATCCCGCTCCGGCGCAAGATAGCTGCGCGTGATGTAAGGCGAGGACACCCGCGGGTCGCGCAGCACAAGGCGGCGCTCGCCCAGATGCGGCGGCTCCTGCGGACGGGCGCGCGCGGTGATGTCCGGGTTTGCCGGGATCGGACCATAATGCGTTTCCGCAAGGGCGCGCACCTCATCCGGGTCCGCGTCACCCGCCACGATCAGGATCGCGTTGTTCGGCGCATAATGCGCGTCATAAAAGGCCAGCGCATCGCCCATATCCAGCTGTTCCATCTCGTGGCGCCAGCCGATAATCGGTGTGCCATAAGGATGGTTGATATAAAGCGCCGCCTGCGCCTGTTCCCGCATCAGCGCGCCGGGGTCGTTCTCCACCCGCTGGTTGCGCTCTTCGAGGATCACGCCGCGCTCGGTGAGGATATCTTCTTCGGTGATCTGCAGGTTGACCATGCGGTCAGCCTCCATCTGCATCATCAACCCCAGCCGATCCGCCGCCACGCGCTGGTGATAGGCGGTGGTGTCCACGCTGGTAAAGGCATTGTCGGTGCCGCCATTGGCCGCCACCGTGGCAGAGAACTCGCCGGGCTCGAGGGTCTGCGTGCCCTTGAACAACAGGTGTTCAAGGAAATGCGCGATCCCTGAAACCCCCTTTGGTTCATCCGCGGATCCGGCGCGATACCAGACCATGTGTTCCACGGCCGGGGCACGGTGATCTTCGATGACCACCACCTCCATGCCATTGTCCAGGGTGAAGGTGGTGACCGGCGCTTCGGCGGCTGCGGACGTTGCCGTCAGCGCAGCCAATGGGGCCAGTGTCAACGAGAGTACCAGGGGGAAATGACGCATCGACGGTCCTCTTTCCTGTGAGAAGAATGTATCAATAGGTACGCCCGCAACCAAAGACTTCAAGCACGCGTGCGGTTTCGTGATCGCTCCGTGAGCAAGCATACCGGCCCCCGGGACACAAGCCACCCGACGGCGCGAAACGCCAATAGACCCTTTTGTGGCACGAGCGCCCGCCCATTGACACGAATCGCGCAGGCGGCCCGACGGACAAAACCCCCACCACCGGCGGGGACCTCCCGCCCCGGCAGATCAGCACTCAGATCAGAACTGGAGCCAGACATGGATCAATGTGAGGTCACGCCCCGAGCCAGCCAGCCCCCCAAAACCGACACCAGACACACCAAAAGCCCCGGCCAAGCGGCCGGCGTCACGTCATCCAGTCAGCTGAAAAAGATCACTCGCCCGGAGGGGCCGCAGGTGTATGCGCGCCGGCATTGCGGTAGCGCCGCAGCCATGAATAGGGGTTCAGCTTTTCGCCACGATAAGCGCGGTCATAGTCGCCATCCGGAAGCACGGACCAGCTGAACCGCCCACGACGCACGCGGAATTCCTGATCCTCAGAGGCCAGCTTTTCGCGGATTTCCGGATCGGTCCCGTTGCGGCTGGCCTGCTTGACCAGCGCCTGATCGCCCGCGCCCACACCGCTGCCCGGTTGCAACCGCGCGGGGTTTCCACCCAGCGCCGCCACCAGATCCGCCTTGGGCGTCTGGTCCGTCAGGTTGCCCTGCCCCGGTGTCGGGTCCGGCAATTCGCTGAAGCTCGGCGGGGTGACAAGCGGCTTGTTCGGAACGATGGAAAACTCTTCCGGCTCACCGGAACGGTTGCGCAAATCGTTCAGCGGGCGCGGCTCTCGCTCGCCCCACGTGCTGCAGGCCGACACCAGCACAAAGACCGCCAGCATCCCGAATTTTGCCAGATGCGCGAGTCGCATCTCCACCTCCACGTCAAAGTCTGGGGGTGTGTACCCCATCCTAAGCCCAACGTCACGCGCGGTTTTTTGCCGATGGAAAGAGCACCAGACCAAAGGCCCCGGCGAAAATGGCGATGTCCGCCACGTTGAACGCATAAGGGTTGGTGAAACCGCAACAGGACATGTTCAGGAAATCCGCCACCGCCCCGTAGAGCACCCGGTCCACAACATTGCCCAGCGCGCCCCCGATCAGCATCCCGGCAGAGATCAGGCCCAGCACCCCCGGCGGGTCGCGCCGCATCCAGACCAGCACAAAAAGCACGATGCCCAGCGCGACGGAAATCAGGATCCATTTTGTCGCTTCGGCCTCTCCGGCCAGCAGGCCAAAGTTGATCCCGTAGTTCCATGCCATGCGCAGATTCAGATAGGGCGGCAGGACGTCGATGCTCAGCCGCGTGGCCAGCCCCATAAAATGCACGATCCAGAATTTCACAGCCTGGTCGATCACAAAGATCGCCAGACTGACCCACCAGACCAGGCGCAAATTGCCGGGAAGGGTTGTGTTCTGCCTGCGTGCCACTGCCGTCTCGTTCATTTCGCCTCAGCTTTGCGCTGTGTTAAGGTCTTGGAGAAGATCTTGATAGGGCACAATGAAGGCAATTCCGCCACGTCGCGCGCACCTGCGCGGCGCTGCCCTGCGCCTGCGCACAGAACGACCGCCATGCTGGCATCGCTATCCCTTCCCACAACCCGCACTTAGGGGACTGGCGCGGCGCGTACAACCTACGGTTCTGTGTCAACGCGCGATCATCCGGCAGTGTGAACGCCTCTGGCGGCGCGCCCTCCCCTCGACCGGGTCCGGCCCCGGCCTCATGCCCAAAAACAGGCCGATCACGGCCCAGAGGCCCCCCGGATGCACCCCGCACGCCCCCCCGGCGCAGACAGGCCAAAGGCCGCGCGCACCGGGGCACGCCCCCGGTCGCGCAGGTCTCAAAGGCACCAAGGCAGATCGCGCAACCGCGACCCCGGATCGCACAGATCTTAATGGCGAAAGTGCCGCATACCGGTAAAGACCATCGCCAGACCGGCCTCATCGGCGGCGGCGATCACATCGTCGTCGCGCATCGACCCACCGGGCTGGATCACGCAGGAGGCCCCCGCCGCCGCAGCTTCCATCAGCCCGTCAGGGAAGGGAAAGAAGGCATCGGAAGCCACCGCCGATCCCTGCGTCAGGGGCGCGGGCAGGCCCAGCGCCTCGGCCATGCGCTCGGCCTTGCGGGCGGCGATCAGCGCGCTGTCCACGCGGCTCATCTGACCCGCGCCGACACCGACGGTCGCGCCGTCACGGACATAGACGATGGCATTGGATTTCACATGTTTGGCCACCGCCCAGGCAAAGCGCAGATCGGCCATCTGGGCCGCGCTCGGGGCCAGCCGCGTGACCACCTTGAACGCCTCGGGCACACCGACGTCGCGGTCCTGCACCAGCAGCCCGCCGCCCACCTGCCGGTAGGCCAGCCCCGGCGCAGCGGCATTTCCCAGCCCCTCGGTCAGCAAGAGCCGCAGGTTCTTCTTGGCCGCAAAGACCGCGCGCGCCGCCGCATCCGCGCCGGGGGCAATGACCACTTCGGTAAAGATCTCGCAGATCTTCTCTGCCGTGGGTCCGTCCAACGGCCCGTTCAGCGCCACGATCCCGCCAAAGGCAGAGGTCCGGTCACAGTCGAACGCCTTTTCATAGGCCTCCCGCAGGGAGCCCCCCAACGCCACGCCACAGGGGTTGGCGTGCTTGATGATCGCGCAGGCCGGGCCATCCGCCGGGTCAAATGCGCTGATCAGGTCAAACGCCGCATCGGTGTCGTTGATGTTGTTGTAGCTCAGCGCCTTGCCCTGAAGCTGCCGCGCATTGGCGAGGCTCGGCGCGGCGCTGCCATCGGTGTAAAAGGCGGCCTGCTGATGCGGGTTCTCACCATAGCGCAACGCCTGCGACAGCGTCCCGGCAAAAACCCGCCGCCGCGGCGTGGTCTCACCAATCGCCGCCGCCATCCAGTTGGAAACCGCCGCGTCGTAGGCCGCCGTGCGCGCATAGGCGATCTGCGCCATCTTCTGGCGAAAGCCCAGATCCGTGCCGCCCGCCTGCAACGCCTCCAGCACCGTGCCGTAATCCTCGACATCCACCACGGTGGTGACAAAGGCATGGTTCTTGGCCGCCGCCCGGATCATCGCCGGGCCGCCGATGTCGATGTTCTCGATGCAGGTGTCGTAATCCGCGCCCTTGGCCACGGTTTCCTCGAACGGGTAGAGGTTCACCACCAACAGATCGATCGGGCCGATGCCATGTGTCTCCATGGCCTCAAGGTGATCAGCCTTGTCGCGCAGCGCCAGCAGCCCGCCATGCACCGCCGGATGCAATGTCTTGACCCGGCCGTCCATCATCTCCGGAAAGCCGGTGACATCGGCCACGTCGCGCACCGGCAGACCGGCGTCGCGGATCATCGCGGCAGATCCACCGGTGGACAGCAGCTCGACCCCCATGTCGACCAACGCCCGGGCCAGCTCCGGCAGGCCCGTCTTGTCGGATACGGAAATCAGCGCGCGGCGCACGGGAAGAAGGTCTGCCATGGGTGAGGTGTCTCCGGGGTTGGCCCCGTCAGCGACGGGGATCGTCAGTCAAATTCGCTCTCGTCCAGCTCGTCCCGGGTCAGGTCGCGCACGGCGAGAGCCGTGTCCTGCGCCTTGGCCAGGGACCAGCGCACGCGCGTCGCATACTGCATCGCACGGCCGGATAAAACGATCTGCTTCGTCGCACGTGGCCGCAGCCGCCCTTTTTCGAGATAGACAGAGGGCTCGACGGCGATCTCTGCCGCGCCATCAAAGCGGAACACCCAGATTTCGCCGGACCGCAGCCCCAGCGACACGGCATTGCCACCCATGTCCAGCGCCACATCCGCCTCCGGATGCAGGTGAAACCGCACCTCGTAGGGCAGACCGGCAAGCCGCACCGCGTCCATCGCCCGGTCAAAGCGTTTCTTGGCCGGGCCGTCCAGCGCCACGAGATAGTCCTCGCCCTTCAGGCTGCGCCCGTCCAGCGACATCTCCAGCGACCGCGCATGGGTCAGCCCCTGCAACGCGACATAGCCGTCATGCCCGCCCTCGAACCGCAGGCTTTCCGCCAGATGGGTCATCTGGATCGGCACGTGGCGCGGCGCGTCCTCCAGCAACTCACGCTTTGCCGGGCCAACCCAGCGCGGCGCTGACAATCGTGCCGAGGAATACCCCTGCAGGCACAGCGTCGAATGCGACAGCGTCGCGCGCCCCGCCCGCCGCCAGTCCTCGCCAAAGCCGCCACCCGAGCCACAGCTCACGATCAGCGGTCGGCGCCCCGAGGTCAGCTCGAACGCGAGGGTCGAGGCATGCGCATGGACCGAGGCCGCGCCCACCGGCGGCACCGCCGCGTCAACGATCACCGTGGTGCGCCCCGCCGACAACCGGGCAAAGCCCATGGCCAGCCCATCCGCCTGCCGCTTGCGGCTGCCCGAGGCCGCCAACGCCTGATCCAGCCGCCCGTCCAGCCCGCGCCCACCGCCGTGATACCGCGCCAGCCCGCCATCCGCGTGGCGCAGCGTGCGCAGGGTCGGTGCGATACGGGCAATGGCCTCCAGATGACCCTCATGCGGGGTGATCTCTGCTTCGGCCAGCGCCAGCTGCGCCCATGTCAGCAGGGTAAAGACCTCCAGCAATTCCTCGGGGTTGCGCGTCGGGATGCCGCCCTGGGCATCGACCTGCCGCTTGCAATCCTCGCCCAGCGCCTGCCGTGCCGGTTCCACCAGCGCCTCCATGCCCTGCAGCGACAGGCCCGCGTACAACAGCCCCGTCATCGCCTCGAACCGCGCCACCCCCGGCGGCGCCGAAGATCCGCGTTTCTCAAGGAACCGCGCCTGCGCCGCCAGCGCCGCATAATAGGCCGCGCTTTCTTCGGCAGAGCGCCCGCGCAGCACGAACAGCGCGTGATGCACCCAGCGGATCACCCGCCGACCGGTCAGTTCCGGCGTCCAGCCCGGCCCGCGCCCCTTGCCAAAACGCGCGATCCAGTCCCAAAGCCAGTCCTGCGCCAGCTTGCGCGCCTTCATGTCGCCAACAGCCGCCAGATCGTCCAGCCAGCCAAAGCCGTGGATCTCTTCGGTAAAGGCCATGTCCGGTGGCTCCAGCGCCCAGAGCATCTCTTGCGGGGCCTCGACCAGATGACCCGCGAACATCAGGTTCCCGGCACACATCTGACGCCCACGCGCGAAAAAGCCGATGGTGCGCGGTTCGGGCTGCGACACGAACCCCTCCGCAGGCTTCGCCCGCGCCGCAAGCCGCGCCTGCATGCGGTTCATGACCCGCGCGGGCGCTGTTCGCCAGTTGCGCTGCCTTGCCATCGTCTGCCTTGCCTCATTGCCCATCGTTTGACCGCGACCCATCTGACGTGTTGGGCCCGACGGTGCTGCGTCAGGGAGGGCCCTTTTCGGGCGCTTGGCCGGGATCATAGCCCGCGACCCCGACGAAGTCATCAACGGTTTGGAACAGCCGAAACAATCAGCCGGTGGCCCAGGGCCCACCCGCAAGAACACACGCCGGTGCCCCGACGCCATGCGCCCGGACCCCACCCGCGTTCACCTGACCATAAATGCGCCGCCTGTCCAGCCCTGCGCGCGACATGGGTCAGGACCGCGTGACGCAAGCCATGTAAAAGCCGTCCATCCCGCCGCGCTCTGCCCAGAAATCGGGCCTCAGGCGCAGCCCGCCCTCTTCGGACCGCCAGCGATCCTCGATCCAGGGCGCATCCATCGCAACCGGCGACAAATCGCTGTGCCGCTCCAATGCAGCCTCGATCTGGCACTCTCCCTCATCGGGCAAGAGCGAGCAGGTCGCAAAGACCAGCCGGCCGCCGGGTTTGAGCAGGGACACCGCATGTTCCAGCAGCGCCGTCTGCAAGCCGATCAGTTCAGAGATCTTTTCGCCCTTGTGCGCATGCGGCAGATCCGGATGCCGCCGCAGCGTGCCCGTCGCCGAACAGGGCGCATCCAGCAGGATCGCGTCGTAGCGGCCCTGATGTTTCAGCGCGTCGGCCACCACCAGCTCCGCCTCCAGTTGGCAGCGCGTCAGGTTCTCCTGCACACGGACCATGCGCGCGTCCGAGACGTCCAACGCGGTGACCTGTGCCCCCGCCGCCGCCAGTTGCAGCGTCTTGCCCCCCGGCGCGGCGCACAGATCCAGCACCTTCTGACCGGCCACATCGCCCAACAGCTTTGCCGGAAGCGCCGCCGCCGCGTCCTGCACCCACCACGCACCCTCGGCAAACCCCGGCAGCGCGCTCACTTGTCCCGGGTTGGCCAGCCGGAAAGAGCCGCCCGGCAGCATCTCGCCCTCCAGTTCCGGCACCGGCGCACCGCGAAAGCTCACATCGACCGGCGCACCGGCGAAATGCGCACGTTCCATGGCCGCGACGCCCTCGCCTCCCCAGGCCGCCACAAGCGGCGACCGCAGCCATTTCGGCATCCGCGGCACGCGCATCTTGGGCCATGCCTCCGGTCCTTCGGCGGCGATCTTGCGCAGCACCGCGTTGATCAGCCCCTTGGCGCCCTGCGTGCGCTTGCCCATGCCCGCGATGTTGACGCAGTCGCTGACCACGCCATGGGCCGCACCGCCCTGACACAGTTCCAGCGTGCCAAGCCGCAGGATGTTGCGCACCCGCACCGCCGGTAGTTTGCGCAGATGCGCCTGCAAGAGAAAATCCACCCGCGGCAACCCGCGCAGCACCTCGGTCGCCATACGCAGCGCCGCCGCCCGCTCTGCCGGGGTCAGCGTCTCAAGGCGCTTTGTTTCCGACAGAGGCACGCCCAGGACCATGACCTGGTCCAAAAGATCGACTGCGGCCAATCGGGCCGGGGTGGGCTGTGCCATGAACGCTCCGGAATGTCTGGGACGCGCAGGCAGGCTTGCCTCGCGCGTGGCGGCGCGTATATCAACGCATAAGCCGCGAGGAAACCCCGATGTCCGACACGCCCCCCATCCTGTCCAACCCAGATTCGACACCCGAGGTCCCGGATGACGCGGGATCCGCGCAAGACGCCCCCGGCGGTGATGCGGCCGCGGCACGCGACGCCGAAGCGACCAAGGCCCTCCCCCCCGCCGCGCAACGCGCCCTGGCAGAGGCCGAAGCTCGCCGCGCGCTTGCAAAGGCAGAGGCCAAGGCCCTGCCCCGCGAACTTGGCGGGCGTGACGGTCTGGATCCCGTGCGCTACGGCGATTGGGAAAAGAAGGGCATCGCCATCGATTTCTGAGCCGGATGACCCCGGTGTCGAGACGGCCTGTGGATGCGGGCGGGCGCTGTCCGAATCGCGGTTTGAGACCTTAGGGCAGTGGTCCGGCGCCGCGTGAACAGTTGGAAACTGGCGGCATCTTCCTTGTCGAAGGGCGTCCCAACCCGCAAAAACGCGCGACGTCACAGGCTCTCCCGGTTTTCTGCAGTCTGCCGCCGCCCAGGGTCGACCGCTTGCCGGTTTGCCCGCAAAGCCACCGAGCCCTGAGCCCTGACCCCTGAGCCCTGACCCCTGAGCCCTGAGCCCTGAGCCCTGAGCCCTGAGCCCTGAGCCCTGAGCCCTGAGCCCTGA
>JBELMB010000026.1:0-20882 GCA_042088665.1 Sagittula sp. | reverse complement strand
GCCTAGGTTCACCAGAAAATCGAAAACCTAAAGCAAAAATTCACCGAATCGCCATAGAATAGAGGGCGGTAGGGAAGGGGTTAATTTTCTTCTGGACCCGCGCGCGCCACCCCGACGATCGCAGGATCAATCCCGCGCGGCCGCCTTCAATGCCTGCAAGGCGCGCTCCAAAACCTTTGGATCACCCTCGAAATCTCTCAGGTTGGCCAGCCACCGTTGCCGCCGCCCGACACCCACGTGTCCCAACCAGTCAGACCCCGCCTTGCGCGACGCGCTGACAGCGGTCAGCGCATCCACCGGCTCTTTCCACTGGATCAGCTGGTTCGAGGCCCGCTTGCGCGCATCGTCCAGCAGGCAAACGATCATCCCCGGCACTGCAACGAACCACGTGCGCTGGGTCTTGGTCCGCAACACCTTCAACACCGCGCGCGGGGTTTTGCCCGTCCGCTCCTGCACGACCTCTCTGACCTGCGCGTCCGTCAGAAAGGCAAAAGGCCCCGCCGTCGGATCGCCCGAGGTCTCTTTCCCGACCGCAGCCGCCTCCAACCCGACACCATCACCCGGGGTCCATTCGGCAGAGTGCCCCCCCTCCCCGTCCGCCTCGGAAACATCCTCGTTGCTGACGAGGCGCCCGACCTCTTCGACCAACCGCGTCAGCGCCTCTTCCAGCGCGTGTCGCTCCAACCCCGACAGCACCAGCCCCTTGTCAAAATGCTGCCGCGCCGCGAGCCAGTCAAAGGCCTCCCAGGCACAAGGTCTTATCAATACTGGAAAAATCACCAAAGCCCCCTGCTTTTCCTTCTCGAAAAAAGCAGGCACCTCCGTGTTCATGATATAGTCAGACGTCAGAAAGTCCGAAGACACCAGCAACAAGGCAACCCGCGCATTGGCAATCGCCGCCTTGATCGCCTCGTCCCACTTCTCACCCACATGGATGTTGTCATCATCCCATGAGGCATAGGTGAGCACCTCCGCCATCCGCATCTGGTCCAGATGCGCGACGACTTGGTCTTTCCACAGCACGTCTCTGCGCGAATAACAAACGAACACATCCATGAGGCGAGCATACGCGCCACCACCCCCGGATCAAGCCCCAGCCGCAGGCTCAGTCGTCCAGCCGCCGCGCCTCGTCTGCCAGCATGACCGGAATACCCTCGCGGATCGGAAACGCCACGCCCGCCGCCTCGCTCACCAATTCCTGCGCCTCTGCATCGTAGCGCAAACTGGCCTGCGTCAGTGGGCAGATCAGCGCCTCCAGCATCCGCGGGTCGAACAAATGTCCACTCATTGCACAAGGTCCTCCTCGCCGCCGCGCAGCGCGTATTCGATCAATGTCACCAGCGTCTCGCGCCGCGTCGCAAGGCTTGGCGCTTCCAGCAGCGCCTGCTTGTCCTCCGGATTGAAATCCAGCAGCATCGACAAGGAGTTGAGCAGCAACTCGTCATCCGCCTCGCGCAGCGTGTCCCAATCCGCCGACAGCTCGCGCGCGCTGAAAAACCGGTCCAGCAAGCCCAGAAACTGCGCCCGGTCAAAGCCCGCGTCCACTTCCGGCCCGGCCTTGTCACGCTCGAACCCGTCCCAGCTCACGCGGCAGCGACGGTAGGGTTGAAACCCGTCCACCTCTTCGAGCACACGAAACCGCGACAGCCCGGCAAGCGTCACCATGTACCGCCCGTCCTCCGTCTCGGAGAACTGGGTGATGCGCCCGGCACAGCCGATCTTTTGCAGACCCTTCTCGCGCCCCGGCACGTCATGCGGCTGGATCATCCCGACCAGCCGGGTCTGGGTTTTCAGCGCATCATCCAGCATCGCCAGATAGCGCGGCTCAAAAATATGCAGGGGCAGGCGCGCCCGCGGCAGCATCAACGCTCCCGGCAAGGGAAACACCGGGATCACGTCGGGAAGGTCACCAAATCTTGTCATACCTTCGGATCTAGCCCGTCCCGCCGTCAGGCAAAGATCATGGAGCTCAATTTCCGCCGTCCGTTCAGCGCCAGCGGATCATTCGGCTTCAGCGCTTCGAAAATCGTGAAAAGCTGCGCCTTGGCGGCGCCGTCGTTCCACTCGCGGTCGCGGCGGAAAATCTCCAGCAGGTGATCGACCGCGGTCTCGCCGTCGCCGGCAGCATAGATCGCCTGCGCCAGATCAAACCGCGCCTGATGGTTGTCCGGATCCGCAGCCACAGCGGCCTCCAACTCGGCCAGGGGGCCGGTGTTGGCCGCCTGCTTGGCCAGTTCCAGTTGCGCATGCACCGCTTCCAGCTCCGGCGATGTGGAAATCTCCGCCGGGGCGCCGTTCAGGATCGCCTCCGCCTGATCGAGATCGCCCATCGCGATATGCGCGCGCACCATGCCGGCATAGGCCGTCACGTTCTCGGGGTCTTCGCCCAGCACCGCGGCAAAGACCTGCGCCGCGTCCACCGCGGCCCCCTGCTCCAGCATTTCTTCGGCAGCCGCCAGCGCATCGTCCAGCCCGCCAGAGGCATCGCCGCCAGAGGCCGCCACCAGCTTGTCGATGAACGCCTTCACCTCGGTCCCCGACTGCGCGCCCTGAAACAGGTCGACCGGACGCCCCTGGTAGAATGCCACGACCGTCGGGATCGACTGGATCGGCAGCCCCTGCTGTGCAAGTGCCTGCACCAGACCCTGGTTCCGGTCCACGTCGATCTTGGCGAGCTTCACGGCGCCGTTTGCGTCGCGCACCGCCTTTTCCAGCGTCGGCGTCAGCGTCTTGCAGGGCCCACACCATGTGGCCCAGAAATCGACGATGATCGGCACCTCCATGGAGCCGTCCACGACCTCAGTCATGAACTCGGCCTCAATGATATCCTTGATCAGGTCAGCGGTCTGTCCACCCAGTTCCATGGCGTCCTCTTGCGGTTGTGATACGCGTCCAGAGCTAGATGGCGCAGCGGCGGGCCGGATGCAAGGGCGCGGCATCGGATCGCGGACAGCGCGCCGCGTCCGAGCGGGTATGGATGCACCCGCCGCGCGCTGAGACACGCCCAGTCAGACCGCGCGGGCGGTGGATCTGACGCTGCCAAAGCGGTGCGGCAAACGCCGCAGGCCAAAGCGGTGCGGCAAACGCCGCGGGCCAAGGCAAGACACCGACCTCTTCGGCCATCGGGAATTGGCAGGAAAACCGCAGGTTAACGCGATTTAACGGCTGCCAAACGGGCCACTCGCCTTTTGGTTGCAATATGTACCAAATTGGATGCGTTTTGTACTGATTGATGTTGTCAGGCGCGCAGAGCCCGCAAATCGGCCCCAGATCGCCCCCCATCATTCTGTACCAAATCCCCCCCGAATCGCACCGATTGCCCGGTAAACGCAGTGTCAGCGCCGCGGGCGTTGCGGGTCACAAATCAAAGCTCGCAAAGACCGGAGCATGGTCCGAAGGCTGCTCCCACCCGCGAACATCCCTAAGGATACGGCTGTCATGGCTGGCAGACACAATATCTGGGGTCGCCCAAATGTGATCCAACCGCCGTCCCTTGTCGGCGGCGCTCCAGTCCTTGGCGCGGTAACTCCACCATGAGTAGAGCTTACCCTCGCTCAAGTCCTTGCGGGTCACATCCACCCAGCCTCCTGCATCTTGTGCCGCACCCAAGGCCTCGACTTCGACCGGGGTATGAGACACAACTTTCAACATCTTGCGGTGATCCCAGACGTCATCCTCAAGAGGCGCGATGTTCAGATCCCCCACAAGGATGGCTTTGGACGGTGTCTCACGGTGAAACCAGTCCCGCATCCCGGCCAGGTAATCCATCTTCTGACCAAATTTCACATTGACCTCTCGGTCCGCCACATCCCCCCCGGCGGGGACGTAAAAGTTGTGGATGGTCAATCCGTTATCCAATCGTGCGGCGACATGGCGGGCATGGCCGAGATCAGCGAAATCCATGCCGCCCGCGTCTTCCAGCGGCAGCTTGGACAGGATCGCAACCCCGTTGTAACCCTTCTCGCCGCGCGCCACCATGCTGGTGTAACCCAGTTCGGCGAACACATCATGTGGTATCTTTTCGACCGGCGACTTGCACTCTTGCAGGCACAGCACATCCGGCCCCTGCTCCGTCAAAAGCCGCGCCACAAGCGCCTTGCGCAACCGCACCGAATTGATGTTCCAGGTCGCCAGTGTGAACGCCATGCCGGTCTCCTTTTCACTGCTCGTGCAACTGTGGCGCGCCCCGGACAGAGGCGCAACCCACCTTCATGCAACACTCTGATAAATCAAATTATTTCGTCTTCATCGAAGAGCGGCGGCGCATCCAGCGTCGCTTCAAAGCCCTCCGCCGCAGCCTCCGCGACCGCGGGTTCCAGCGGTTCCGCAATGTGATAGAGCGCGTCGCCTTCGTTCACCACGGGCAAGGTGCTGCGGCCAATCAGGATGCCGGTGGTCTCGGCCAGCACCTCCGCCTCCGTTTCGCCAAAGGGATCGGCCACAACGCCAAGGATTTCCCCGCTTTCGACAAAGGCCCCCGCGGCCTTGAGGTTGCGCAACAGCCCCCCGGACGGCGCCCTAACCCACGAAGAACGCTCGGAAATCACCGAAGGCAGCTTGATCCGGGGCACCCCGCGCGCCGAGATCATGCCCTGATGCGCCATGACCCGCAGGATGCCCGCGACCCCGGCCCGCGCGGCCCATTCGTCAAACCGCAGCCCCTCCGCCGCTTCGTACAACAGGACATCCACCCCGGCGTTCGCCGCCTCCAGCCGCAGCGACCCCTCGCGGGTGCGCGACATCAGGGCGACCGGCGCGGCAAAGGCCTCCCCCAGAACCCGCAACCGCGCTCGCCCCGGTGTCAGCCGGATCTGCGGCAGGTTCTCACGCCCCACGGCAGCCGAATGCAGATCGATGCCAAGGTCACAGCGCTGCACGATCTCACGCATGAACAGATCCGCCAACCGCGCCGCAAGCGAGCCCTGCGGCGATCCGGGAAAGCTGCGATTCAGGTCGCGACGATCCGGCAAGTATCTGCTTTTGCTCAAAAATCCAAAGGAGTTCACAATTGGCACGGCAATCAGCGTCCCCGCCATGCGGGACAAGGGCGTGGCGCGCAGCAGGCGCCGCACGATCTCCACCCCGATCACTTCGTCGCCATGCACCGCGGCCGAGACGAACATCACCGGTCCGGGTCGCCGCCCATGCACCACATGCGCCGACAGCGTCACCGGCGTGTGATCCGACAGCACCGAAACCGGCAGTTCCACCGTCCGCCGCGTGCCCGGAGCCAGCGTCTGTGTCCCAAGCGTGAAACTGTCCCGCATGCGCGCCCCTCTTCGCCCTGCCCCAAGGCGGCCTTGCACAAAACGCCCCACCCGGCGCAACGGCCTGTAGCGCGGGGTTTACCCCGCGTGCCCGCAAAAGGAAACGGGCGCTCAACCGAACACCCGTTTCTGACAAAGCCACCAGATCAGGACGCCAGTTTGACCCTGCGCAGATAGGGCAAGACCGCGTCCACCGCGCCGTATTTCGCCAGCGCATCCTCATCCGAAACGGACAGTGGCACGATCACATCGTCACCAGGGGTCCAGTCTGCCGGCATGGCGACATTTTCCCGCGCCGAGGTTTGCAAGGCATCAAGAGCACGCAGCACTTCGGCAAAGTTGCGTCCCACGGTCATCGGATAGGTCATCGACAGCTTCAGCCGTTTGTCCGGCCCCACGATAAAGACTGCGCGCACCGTCTGGCTGTCCGCTGCACTGCGCCCATCGGGCAAGACCGATTCTGCTGGCAGCATGTCAAACGCCTTTGCCACGGTCAGATCCTCATCCGCGATGATCGGAAACCCGGGTTTGGCCCCGCCATAGGTGGCGATGTCCTTCTTCCACGTCACATGCTCCTCGGCGCTGTCGACCGAAATGCCCATCACTTTCGTCCCGCGCGTTTCCCATGCCTCAGCCAGTTGCGCGACGGCGCCAAATTCCGTCGTACAGACGGGGGTAAAGTCCTTGGGATGAGAAAACAGGACGGCCCAACTGTCGCCGATCCAGTCATGCAGGGTGATCTCACCGAGGTCGGTCGTTACGGTCAGGTTCGGGATTTCATCGTTGATACGCAATGCCATGGCGGCGATCCTTCTTGTTGCTCGGGGTGTTTCCCACGGTCGCTCAGAGGCGGATGTCCAACCACTGCCAGACCTGGGTGACACTGATCAGATATATTCTGCTTTTGATATGTAAAGCCCCGCCTTGCACCCCTTCTTGCGGGGTGACAGAGTGCCGCAAACTCCGCCCGGGACACACAGGACCAGCATCCACCGGCGGGGTGGCATTCCGGAACATCATCGTGGGAGAGAGAGATGATCGAGAACCGCCAGTTCTACATCAACGGGGCCTGGGTCGATCCGCTGGAAGGGCGCGATCACCCGGTGATCGACCCGTCGACCGAAGCGCCCTGCGCCACCATCTCGTTGGGCGGGCAGGCCGACACGGATGCCGCCGTCGCGGCTGCGAAATCGGCCCTGCCGGGCTGGATGGCCACCCCTGTCGAGGACCGCATCGCCGCGCTCGAGCGGGTCTACGCAGCCTACAAGACCCACGCCGCGGATCTCGCCCCTGCCATCAGCCAGGAGATGGGCGCGCCCATCGACATGGCCAAGACACAGCAGGTCGGCGCGGGCCTTTGGCATCTCAAGGGATTCATCAACGCGGCCAAGGACTTCCCCTGGGAAGCCCCACTGGGAGACCACGCCCCGAACGACCGGATCATCCATGAGGCCGTCGGCGTTTGCGCGCTGATCACGCCGTGGAACTGGCCGATGAACCAGATCACGCTCAAGGTCGGCGCGGCGCTTGTGGCCGGCAACACCATGGTCCTGAAACCATCCGAGGAAAGCCCGCTGGACGCCATGGTCTTTGCCCAGATCATGGATGCCGCAGATCTGCCGCCCGGCGTGTTCAATCTGGTCAACGGCGACGGTGTCGGCGTCGGCAGCCAGCTTTCGGCGCATCCGGATGTGGACATGGTGAGCTTCACCGGCTCCACCCGGGCGGGCAAGCTGATCTCGAAAGCCGCGGCAGACACGCTCAAGCGCGTGCACCTCGAACTCGGCGGCAAAGGGGCGAACCTGATCTTTGCAGATGCCGACGAAAAGGCGGTCAAGCGTGGTGTGCTGCACATGATGAACAACACCGGTCAAAGCTGTAACGCGCCCTCGCGGATGCTGGTCGAAGCCCCGATCTACGACCGCGTCGTCGCAGAAGCGCAGGCGGTGGCCGAGAAGGTCACCGTGGGCCCTGCCTCCGAAGAGGGACGCCACATCGGTCCGGTGGTCAATGCCGTGCAATGGGGCAAGATCCAGGACCTGATCCAGAAAGGCATCGACGAAGGCGCGCGTCTTGTCACGGGCGGCCCCGGGCGTCCTGACGGGCTGAACCAGGGCTACTACGTGCGCCCCACCGTCTTTGCCGATGTGACCAATGACATGACCATCGCGCAAGAAGAGATCTTTGGCCCGGTTCTGTCGATCCTGAAGTTCGAGACCGAGGACGAGGCCGTCGAGATCGCCAACGACACGCCCTACGGTCTGACAAACTACGTCCAGAGCCAGGACGGCACCCGCCGCAACCGGCTGGCGCGGCAACTGCGCTCTGGCATGGTCGAGATGAACGGCGAAGGCCGCGGTGCGGGATCGCCGTTTGGCGGCATGAAGATGTCCGGCAACGGCCGCGAAGGCGGAAGCTGGGGCATCCATGACTTTGTCGAGGTCAAGGCCGTAACCGGCTGGCAAACCTGACCCGGGCCTGATCTGGGCCTGATCCGGGCCTGATCCGGGCCTGATCCGGATCTGAGACTGGCGCGGGGTCAACCCCGCGCCACATTCCGTCGCGCAGGCTGTCACATCCCACCATCAATTGGGTCAGCGCGTGGTTGACCGATCTCGACATTGCGCATCCGAGCCTCTGGAACACGAGGGGCCGACAACCGCCCCCAACTGCGCCCGCCACCTGGGTCCCCAAGGGGATCGGCGCTGTTTGGCGTTGATGCTCAAGCGGCACCGGGAACCAGCGGCCCCCTCTGGCCAGGGTCACAAGAAATAAACCCGCGCAGGGCTCCGAAGCACAGAAGCATCTGATTTCGAAGCATTTGCTGAACCCCGGCCCGGTGCTGACCGAGCACCCGCCACGCCCATCCGATCCCCTAAAGGGCGCGCAGGCAGGTCTAAAAAGGCGGCTTCGAGCGAAAGCTCATGCCACGTCCGTTCTCCGGATGGTTTACGCGCAATTCTTCCGCATGCAGCATCATGCGCGGGAACTGTGCTGCTGTCTCCGGCGCATACAGCTCATCGCCAAGAATGGGATGCCCAAGCGCGAGCATATGGACACGGAGCTGGTGGCTCCGGCCGGTGTGCGGAAAGAGCCGCACACGGGTCTCGGACGCATCGGATTTCATCACTTTCCAAGCGGTCAGCGCGGGCTTGCCGGTCGCATGGCAGACCATCTGCCGCGGGCGGTTTGGCCAGTCCACGGTAAGTGGCAGGTCCACTTCGCCGGTTTTTGGACTCAATTGGCCGGAAACCCGCGCAAGATAGGTCTTTTTCGTTTTGCGCGCCTCGAACTGTTGGCCGAGGTGGCGTTGCGCATGTTCTGTCAGGGCAAAGACCATCACGCCGGAAGTGTCCCGATCCAGCCGGTGCACAAGACGCACCGTCGGGAAGGCCTGTTCGAGGCGGGACAGCAGGCAGTCGGACAGCGCCTCCCCCTTGCCCGGCACGGACAAGAGCCCGGCAGGCTTGTCCACCAGCAAGAGGTCGCTGTCTTCGTGCAGAATGGGGATCTCGCCTTCGGGCGGGGCATAGTCGGAGGTCATACCCCCACATGGCAAACCGGATGTACCGTGACAAGGCAATGTGCCTGCTCAAAGCCACGCTCGGGTGGCAGACATCATCCGCCGTTCCGCCGCTGTTCAGATATGATGAGCAAGGACGCGATGTCCACCGATCCAACGCACCGTGTGGACACGACAAGGGTCAATGCGCTCCATGCATTGGAACGCCCCATTTCAACCTGTTGCCTTTTCAAAGCCGACATTTGCGACGCCTGC
Organism: Sagittula sp.; assembly: GCA_042088665.1. Lineage (GTDB taxonomy): Bacteria > Pseudomonadota > Alphaproteobacteria > Rhodobacterales > Rhodobacteraceae > JBELMB01. Next base: position 11,837 of record JBELMB010000026.1, on the reverse strand, counting down.
ACCAGCGGTCGAGCCGGAGCCGTTTTCTTTCAAAGAAAACGGCCCGAATTCTTCGAAAGAATTCGGCTCAGACCTTCACGCGTTCCGACTTCGGATCGTAGAGCGGCTTGAGCGATGGCGTGGCTTTCACCCGGGTGCCCGCGACATCGATCTCGTAGCTGGAGGCCAGAACGTCTGCGACGGATTCCCCGGCGCAAGGCACGTAGCCCAGCCCGACGGCGCCGCCCAGCGTATGGCCATAGGCACCGGAACTCAGATAGCCGACGATCTCCCCATCCCGCAGGATCGGCTCGTTGTGATAGACCAGCGGCTCCGGGTCCTGCAGCAGGAACTGCACCAGCCGCGCCTTCAGGCCGCTCTCTTTCCTGGCCAGTACGGCATCACGCCCGATGAAGGACGGCTTTGTGGTCTTGACCGCAAACCCCAACCCTGCCTCAAGCACGTGATCCTCGCAGGTGATGTCATGGCCAAAATGACGAAAGGCCTTTTCTGCCCGGCAGCTGTCCATGACGTGCATCCCGCAAAGCGCCGCATCCTGCGCCTGACCTGCCTCGTAGAGCGTGTCAAAGACATGGGCTGCCATATCGGTGCTGACGTAGACCTCCCATCCCAGTTCACCGACGTAGGTGACGCGGTGGACGCGGGCGCGCGCCATGCCGATCTCCACTTCCTGCGCGGTGCCGAAGGGGTTCACGTCGTTGGAGAAATCGCCCACGGCACAGGCCTCGAGCACGGCGCGGGCCCGTGGGCCCATGACGGCCAGCACGCCTTCGCCTGCGGTGACATCGGTGATGACCGCGTTGAATGCGCCGAGGTGGCGGCGCAGCCATGTTTCATCGGCGCGACGGGTCGCCGCTGGCGTCACGACAAGGTAGGCGGTCTGCGACAAACGGGTCACGGTCACATCCGCTTCGATTCCGCCGCGGCTGTTGAGGAACTGCGTGTAGACGATCTTGCCCGCGGGCACGGACATCTCGTTGCCGCAGACCTGGTTGAGGAAGGCTTCGGCGTCCCGGCCTTCGACGCGCAGTTTGCCGAAGGAGGACATGTCATAGAGGCCAACACGCTCGCGGATGGCCTTGTGCTCCTCTGCTGCGTTGTCGAACCAGTTCTGACGGCCCCAGCTGTAGTCATAGGCACGCGTCTGGCCCGGTTTTGCAAACCAGTTGGCCCGTTCCCAGCCCGCGAGTTCACCAAAAACCGCGCCGCGGGCCTCGAGTTGCGCGTGGAACGGTGTGCGCCGCAGCCCGCGGGCGGTCTCTTTTTGCCGGTAGGGGAAATGGTCTGCGTAGAGCAGGCCAAGACTCTCGGAGACGCGCGCGGCGAGATAGCTGGTGTTGGACTGGAAGCCCATGGCGCGCGTGACGTCCACGTCCCCCAGATCAAACGGTTTTTCGCCCTCGTCCATCCACTGGGCAAGCGCCATGCCAGCGCCTCCCGCGGATTGGATACCGATGGAATTGAAGCCCGCCGCAACCCAGACGTTCTCTCGCCCCGGGCAAAGGCCCATGTAGTAGGCGTTGTCGGGGGTGAAGCTTTCGGGACCGTTGAAGAAGGTGTGAATCCCGGCCTCTGCCAGCATGGGCATCCGGTTCACGGCGTTTTCGAGGATAGGTTCGAAGTGGTCGAAATCCTCGGGCAGCTGGTCAAACTCGAAATCCTTGGGGATTCCGTCGAGCGCCCAGGGCTTGGCGCCCGGTTCGAAAGCGCCCAGCATCATCTTGCCCGCGTCTTCCTTGTAGTAGGCGCATTCATCCGGCACGCGCAGAACGGGCAGCTGGGTCAGGCCCGCGATGGGCTCGGAAACGATATAGAAGTGCTCGCAGGCCTGTAGCGGCACATCCGCGCCCAGCATCCTGCCCACTTCGCGGCCCCACATGCCGGCGCAATTCACCACGTGATCGCAGGCGATGCTGCCGGAGGTGCCGTCCTCTGCTTCCCATTGGACATGGGTGATCCGGTCATCCTGCGCCGTGACCCCGGAGGCCTTTGTGCGCTCGGCGATCAAGGCGCCGCCCATGCGGGCACCCTTGGCCATGGCCAGCGCGATATTGGCCGGGTCGCCCTGCCCATCCTTGGGCAGATAGACGCCACCGACCACGCCCTCCGTGTTCAGATGGGCGTATTTGGCCTTGATCTCGGCCACGTCGATCTCGTCGATCTCGACGCCAAAGGCGCGCGCCATGGCGGCCTGGCGGCGCAGTTCCTCGTGCCGCTCTGCGGTCAGCGCAACGGTGATGGAGCCGACGCGCTTGAAGCCCGTGGCGACGCCGGTCTCTGCCTCAAGGTTGCCGTAGAGCTCCTGCGAATATTTTGCCAGCCGGGTCATGTTCGCAGACGCCCGCAGTTGGGCGATCAGGCCTGCGGCGTGCCATGTGGTGCCGGAGGTGAGCTGCTTGCGCTCAAGCAGCACCACGTCGGTCCAGCCAAGTTTCGTGAGGTGATAGGCGAGGGAGCATCCGATGACGCCACCGCCGATGATGACGGCGCGGGCCTTTGTGGGAAGAGACATGGCAAGCACCTTTCAGTGGTGTGAGCGGTTGCAGACCCGCATTGGCGGTCTGGGTGTCAGTTGATCTCGGCGCGCCTGCGGCGCCCCGATCCGTGCGAGGGGCGCTGCCCCTCGCGCTCCCCGGAGTATTTCGAAAACAGAGAAGCCGGGATCAGACAAGGGTGTGCCCCTCTGCGCGCAGGCGGTTGGCGATTTCGGCGATATGGGCGGGACCGGTTTCACAGCAGCCGCCGATGATGGTGGCGCCTCGGGCGACCCAGGTCATCGCGTGATCCGCATAAGGTGCGGGCCCCATGTCCTGCCGGGCGGAAAGATCCGAGGCGGTTGTGCCGCCTTCGAGAAAGCCTTTGGTGATCATGGTGAAGGCATTGCCATAGGCCCCGATGGGTTTGCCGGATTTGGCCAGAGCGTCGAGCGCGGCAGGCATCGCTTCGGGGACAGAGCAATTGGCCAGTGCCGCGTCGGCCTCTGCGGCGATCCGGGCGGCTTCTGCCAGGGGTTCGCCCGAACGCAGGCGGCTGCCATCCTCGTCGTCGACGGTGAAGGCCAGCCAGACCGGCAGGCCGGTGCGGCGTCCGGCGCGCAGGCAGGCGCGGGCCGCAGTGAGCGACGCGATGGTCTCGAAGAGCAGCAGATCGACTTCTGGTGCGAGGATCTGCGCCACTTCGGCATAGAGGGGGACAGAGGTCTCTTCGTCCGGGTGCAGATCGGCACGGTAGCTGGCGCCCAGCGGGCCGATGGATCCGGCGATGCGCCCGGCAGGCTTGACCGTCGAGGCCTCTGTCAGGGCAGCCTTGTGCAGCGCTTCGAACTGGTGTTCGAGGTTCGGGATCTCGGCCCCGGAGCTGGCGTAATGGTTGCTGTCGCCCCCTTGCAGCCGGTCGCGGTGAATCGCGTAACTGTTGGAGGTCGCCACGGTGGCCCCCGCCGCGGCGTAGTCGCGGTGGATTTCAGCCACCAGCCCCGGCTGGTCGATCATGACCTGGGTAGACCAGAGCGGCGATGCCGGTTTGCCGGAACGGCGGACCAGTTCCTGTCCCATACCACCGTCCAGAAGGGTGATTTCTGTCATGTAAGACCCCCGGTCATAGTCATTTGCGTAGAGTGTCTGTTGTTGCGGGGCCAACCCCTTGCCGTGGCGGGTCAAAACGGCTTTGCCAGCGCCGCAACACCAGTTGGGTGCGGTTGGTCGCGTCCACTGGCGCGCAGGCGCGCTGCGGCCAGGTGTAGGAGGCGCCATAGAAGGTCTGCAGACAGCCCGACGCGCTCAGTTTGACCAAGGCGTGTCGCAGCGTGTCATGTGTGCGTGACCATGTTGATGCCACGCGCATTCGGGAAGTTTGCGCGGCAAGCGACAACCACAGCCTGGCGTGAAGGGGCAGCAGGGCTGCCCCGGCAAAATCCGTCACGCGCGCAGCCTTTCGTTCTGTGGATCCCAGAGCGGCTGATCTTCCTGCACCGTGGCGGCGCATTTCTCGCCGAAGATATCGACGAGGATCTCCGTCCCCGGCACCGCAAGATCCGCCCGCAGCATGCCCAGCGCGATGGAGGCATTGACCCGGTACCCCCAGGCGCCGGAGGTCGTCTCTCCGACGAGGTCATCGCCATGCCAGAGCGTCGACATATACGGCGCGTCCTGACCATTCGCCTGCACCTTCAGCGTGACAAAGCGTTTCTTCACACCCTGTTGTTTTTCGTTCAACAGCGCCGCCTTGCCCGGGAAATCCTGCGGCTTGTCAAGTTTGACAAAGCGGTCGAGCCCCCCCTCGAGCAAAGAGTAGTCGGTCGACAGATCGCCCTTCCAGGCGCGGTAGCCCTTCTCGATGCGCAGCGAATTCAGCGCGTACATGCCAAAGGGTTTGAGCCCATGCGGCGTGCCGGCCTCGATCAGCATGTCGTAGACGCGGGCGGTGTCTTCGATCTTGGAATGCACCTCCCAGCCCAGCTCTCCGGCAAAGGAGACGCGGACAAGCTGCACCCAGATGTCCCCCAGTTGTGCCGATTGATGCGTCAGCCAGGGCTGGCTCAGGTCCGCATCGGTCAGGCTGGCGAGGATGTCGCGGGATTTCGGCCCCGACAGGATCTGACAGCTGAAGGCGCGCGTCACGTCCGATAGGGAGAACCCGGCCCCCGCAGGGATATGACGCTGGAGCCATTCCAGATCATGCCATTGCGCGGATGCCGCTGTGATGAGGAAAAAGAAATCCTCCGCCAGCCGCATCGCTGACATCTCTGTCACGATCCGTCCCCGGCTGTCGGCGAAATACAACAGGCCGATGCGCCCCACCTTGGGAATGCCGCCAGTGCAAAGCCCGCGCAGGAATTCCGCCGCGCCTTCGCCTTCAAGCCGGTAGCGTGAGAAGCCGGGCAGGTCGAGGATCCCCGCGGCGTCGCGCACCGCCTCGCATTCCTCCTTGATGCGCTGTTGCCAGGGGCCCGCGCGGTCCCAGGTGTGTGTGCTGTCCTCCGAGGTGTCATCGCCCGGCTGAGCGAACCAGTTGGCCCGTTCCCAGCCGTTGTAGGCGCCCATGACACCCCCCATGGCGCGGACTTTGTCATGCGCGGGCGACAGCTTGCGGTCGCGCCCGGCAGGCCATTCATGTTGCGGGAAATGCATGGCGTATTCGTGTCCGTAGACCTCGATTGCCTTGTCGATGCAGTACTGCTGGTCGGTGTAATCGGTGTAGCGGCGCGGATCGACCGCCCACATGTCCCACTCGGTCTGCCCTTCGGTGATCCACTCTGCCAGCACCTTGCCGGCACCGCCGCCCTGGGTGATGCCAAAGGTAAAGACGCAGGCCTCATAGGCATTCGGCACGCCGGGCATCGGGCCAATCAGTGGCAGACCATCGGGCGCATAGGGGATGGGTCCATTGATATTGCGCCCCACGCCCCCCTCGCCCAGAAGCGGCACGCGCGCCATGGCGTCCTCAATGTACCATTCCAGCCGCTCGAGGTCGTCAGGATAAAGCTGAAAGCTGAAATCCTCCGGCATCGGATCGTCCGGCGTGATCCAATGCGCCTTGCAGTTGCGCTCATAGGGACCAAGGTTCAGGCCGTATTTCTCTTGCCGCAGGTAATAGCTTGAATCCACGTCACGCAGCAGCGGCAGCTTGCGGGTGCCGGTGTCATTGCACCATTCCTTGATCGCGGGGATCTCCTCGGTGAGGAAATACTGGTGGGACATGACCGCCATGGGCACGGTCCGCCCGCCGTAGGGCTTGAACCATTCGCCGACGCGCTGCGCGTAATAGCCCGCCGCATTGACCACCTTTTCACAGCGGATGTCGCCCTTGGGCGTGTGCACGATCCATTCGCCATTCTCGCGTGAGACGCCGGTGGCCGGGCAGAAACGCTCGATCCGGGCGCCAGCCATGCGCGCGCCTTTGGCCAGCGCCTGCGTCAACTGTGCCGGGTCGATATCGCCATCATCGGGGTCATACATGCCGCCGGCAAGGTCATGCGTCTCGAGGAAGGGATACTTTGCCTTCATCTCGTCGCAGGTCATCATGCTCAGGTCGAGCCCCTGGTAACGCCCCATGGAACAGGCGCGTTCGAACTCCTGCATGCGCTCCTTGCTGTGCGCCAGACGGATGGACCCGGTGACATGGTAGTTCATCGGGTAATCGACCTCAGTCGCGAGGCGGCGATACAACTCCAGCGAATAGCGCTGCATATTCATGACCGCCCACGAGGTGCTGAACGACGGACAGTTGCCCGCCGCGTGCCAGGTGGACCCGGCGGTCAGTTCGTTCTTTTCGAGCAGGACACAGTCCCAGCCCGCCTTGGCCAGATGATAAGCGCCAGAGGCACCAACGGCGCCACCGCCGATGATGACCACACGGGCCTGGGTCGGAAAATCAGACATGGAACGCCTCCTTCAGTCGTGTTGGGGCAGGTCATCGGCGATGTTGTAGTAATCGCCTTTGGAACCGGTAAAGATGTGTTTTTCCAGAGTGATGCCAGTGGGCTCCGTGACCGCGCCAAGGGCGAAACTCATGCTGGACTCGGCGTGCGCATGCCAGAACAGGAAACTCCCGCAGGTGGGACAAAAGCCCCGCTGTGCCTCGGGGCTGCTGTCGAACCAGGTCACCGGTCCGGTGATCGACAGCGCCGATTTGGCCACATAGGCAGAGGCCCACAAATGCCCGGATTGCTTGCGGCACTGGCCACAGTGACAGGCAGACGGACCGTTTGGCGCAGCTTCGGTCTCAAAGCGGACAGCGCCGCAGAGGCAGGATCCCTCGATCATGGTCAACTCCGGATCGGTTGCGAGGTGGCGCCCAGCGCCAGCCCGTAAAGAATGAAACTGGCCGCCAGCACACGGCGGATCGCCATGTTGGCCAGTGCCGACAGCGCGCGTCGCCCAAGCCAGGCCCCCAGCGCCGTGTAGGTGCAATATGACACTGCCGTCAGGGTCAGCGCGGTCGGCACGATGATCCACATCTGCGCGCCGATCGCCACGTCCGGCATGACGAATTGCGAAAACGCCGCGAGATATCCCGCCACGCTCTTTGGATTGACAACCGCGATCGCCAGCCCCCGCAGAAAAATCTGCAAAGCGCTTTCATCCGCCGCCCCTCTGGCGGCGGAAATCGGCTCCCCCGCGCGCAGCCAATTGCGCACCCCCAGCCAGATCAGCAACGCCGCACCCGCCAGTTTCGCCACAAGAAACACCACCGGTGATGCGACAATCAATGCCGTGATCCCCAGCGCAGACAAGGCCAGAAACAGCGCCGCCTGCGTCAGGATCGCTGCCACCCCCCAGCACCCTTTCAGGAAGCCATGGGTCATCCCCGTCTGTATACAGTTCGCCGCGTTCGGTCCCGGTGAGGTCACGAAGATCACCCAGAACACCGCAAAGACAAGCCACCCCTCCCAACTCATGACCGGCCCTCATGTGCCGCACGTCGGGTTTCTCTGTTTGCCAAATACTCCCGCCGGAGGCTCCCCCCCGCAACGCTTGCCCAACGACCGGCCATCAGTACACCGGTGGAGCGATCACCCAGATCGCCCGTGCAGGTTCATCGTAAGGGTTGGCCCAACGAAAGGGCGCGCCGCGAATGCGAAAGCTGTCGCCGGGATGGATGGTAAACTGCCGGGCGCAGATCTGCAGATCCAGCCGCCCGGACAAGAGATACCCCACCTCCTGCGTGTCGCGGGTGACGGTTTCACCAATTTCGGAACAGGGCTCGAAAGTTGAAAAGACCATCTCGAAATCATCGGTCAGATCCGGAGAAAGCAGTTCTTCGACCAGCCCCGACACGCTTGACCCAATGGGCCTGCGAGAGCCTTCTCGCACGATGCACCCCACTTCTTCGGGTGTGGCCGCCCTGTGCCGCGCCAGCATCGACACCGACACCTCCAGCGCCGCCGCAATGTGGCGCAGATCGGTGATGGAGGGCGCACTCTTGTCCCGCTCCACCTGGCTCAGCCAGCCAACCGACCGCCCCAAAGTGTCCGCCAATTGTTGCAAGGTCAGCCCCCGGCTGCGACGCAATGCGCGCAGGTCAGCTCCAAGCGTGTCTGGCGGGGGTTGGATTGTCATTGGCGGGCCGTGAAAAACAGTGTTCGATTTTCACGGTGCCACAGTGGAATGAAATTTCAAAGCGAAATTTCACAGGACCTGTCACATCCTGACAGTCGGCTCACGGCAAAAGGTCAGGTCCTGGCAAAAGGTCAGGTCATGACGAAAAGTCAGGCCATCTCCAAAACAAGGGTTGAGGCCCCGACCACAATTCCATCGCCGCGCTCTGACCTCTCGTCAGGGCCTCACCCCTTGGGCACCAACCGCGCCTGCCCTCCCGAAATCCCGCGCCACCGGGCATTCCAAAGAACGCCCGCCTTTTCAGGGACGCTCGATCGCAACCGCGGTGCCTTCGCCGCCACCGATACAGATCGCCGCCACGCCACGCCGCAAACCCCGCGTTTCCAGCGCATTCAGCAATGTGACGATGATTCGCGCACCAGAGGCCCCGATCGGATGCCCCAGCGCACAGGCCCCGCCATGCACGTTCACCACGTCATGCGACAGGCCCATTTCCTGCATGAACGCCATCGGAACCACGGCAAATGCCTCGTTCACCTCCCACAGATCGACGTCATCAACCGTCCACCCCAGCCGATCCAGCAATTTGCGCGCAGCGGGCACCGGCGCGGTCGGGAAAAGCGCGGGCGCCTGCGCGTGGCTGGCATGGCCAAGGATCCGTGCGCGCGGCGATGCCCCGGCAGCTTCCGCCGCTTGCGCCGTCGTCAAGACAAGCGCCGCCGCCCCATCCGAGATGGACGAAGAATTGGCCGGGGTCACCGTGCCGTCCTTGCGAAATGCCGGTTTGAGATGGGGGATCTTGTCGGGTCGGGCATTTCCGGGCTGCTCATCTGCGGACACAACCACGTCGCCCTTGCGCGTCTTTAGCGTGACGGGCGTGATCTCACGGCTGAACGTGGCCCCCTGCTGTGCGTCCAGCGCACGCGACAGCGAGGTCAGCGCATAGGCATCCTGCGCCTCGCGCGTGAACTGGAACGCTTCGGCGCAATCCTCGGCAAAGGTGCCCATCAGACGACCCTTGTCATAAGCGTCTTCGAGACCGTCAAGAAACATGTGATCGACCACCTGCCCATGGCCCAGCCGTGCACCGCCACGCATCTTTGGCAGGATGTAGGGCGCATTGGTCATCGACTCCATGCCACCCGCCACCATGACCTCGACCTGTCCAAGGGCGAGACGGTCCATCGCCATCATCACGCATTTCATGCCGGAACCGCACATCTTGTTGAGCGTGGTGGCCGGCACCTCTTCGCCCAGTCCGGCAGCAAACCCAGCCTGTCGCGCCGGGGCCTGGCCCTGCCCGGCTGGCAGAACACAGCCCATCAGCAATTCGTCGACCGTTTCAGCGCGCGCCTCGTCAAGCGCCGCGCGAATTGCCGCGCCGCCAAGGTCAGCGGCGCTCAAATCAGCAAAGACCCCCTGGAATCCGCCCATCGGGGTCCGCGACGCCCCTGTGATGACTACTTCTGACATGTGTTCTTTTCTCCCGGTCCCGCCAATGCATACCGAATGGTAAGGAATGGTCTCTAGTGTCGGCAAGAAGTCAATCCAAGAGGCAGGCATGCAACTTACTTACGAAAAGCAATCCGACATCGTCATCATCACCGTCGACGCCGACCGCATCGACGCCGCCGTGGCGATCCAGTTCAAGGATCGCATGCGCGAAGCGCTGACCAACGCCAGCGGGCGCATGGTGCTGAACCTAGAAAAGGTCGATTTCATCGATTCGAGCGGCCTTGGGGCGATTGTCGCCGCGATGAAACTGTTGCCCCAGGGCGCAAAGCTGGAACTCGCCGGTCTGACACCCGCGGTCGACAAGGTATTCCGCATGACCCGGATGGATTCGATTTTTCAGATCCACCAGTCCGCAAGCGCCGCGCAAAGCGCCTGAGCCACTGCAAGGAGCAACGTGATGCAAGCGGAATGGCTGGACAGCGACAGGCTCTCCATCCAGTGCAGTTTGGACAGCACTGCCGAAGCGGTGCGTGGTGCGCTAGGCGACATCGGCACCCATCTGAACACGCTCGCGCCCTGTCAGGGACAGGACACGACATGGGAACTGGTCGTGGCCGAAGTCCTGAACAACATTGTCGAACACGCCTATCAGGAACAGCCGGGGGGTGAGATTCGGGTCGAATTGGTCTTTTCCACCGGCGCCATGCAGGCACAGTTCACCGATTTCGGTCGTCCCATGCCCAACGAGACCCCGCCAGAGGGCAAGGAAGCCGATCTTGATGTCCCCACCGAAGATCTGCCCGAAGGCGGATTTGGGTGGTTCCTGATCCGCTCGCTTTCCACGCGCCTCGACTACGAGCGCAGAAACGATGCCAACCGGCTGTGCCTTGAGATCCCGTTGGGCTGCCAAGCCTGAACGGCGCTCGCCTGCCCGCATCGCTCTGGCGACACATGGCCCAAATCTCGCAGGCCAAGATTTCAGAAATGATACCGCCTCGGCTGGCAAATGCGGCCTGCCTTTGCCCGGGCAGTCGCAACAGGACCAGCGGCGGCCCTCCCCTGCTCAGAAAAAACGGCTGGCGCGAAAAGACCGCAGCACAGTCACAATCGCGCCCGATTCCAACAGCATATTCGGTCTTGTAGCTGCATATGGCTTCCCTCGGTGCCGCGTGTTATCAGCCCCCACCCAGTACGTGGCACCGAGGTTCAATTCCCCCCACATCGCAATATCGAACAGCGCCCACCATCGGCGCACCGCCGTTTGGCGCATGGCCCTTGTGCATGCGCGCGCGTCGAGCAGGCTTTCGACAGCGCATGACGGTGAACGCCGACCAAATCCCCGGAACCCGACTGCCCCCGAATTACCCGACCGCCATCACATTTGCGCCCCAGTTGAGCGCAATAAAGAACCTGTAGCTGCATAAGGCTTCCCTCGGCGCCGCGTGTCATCAGCCCCCACCCAGTGCGCGGCGTCGAGGTCTTATGCAGAGGGGCCCTGCAATCCTCACCAATCTTCACCCGATGATTTGACCTTGCGGCCCGCGCCCCTATGCTCCCGACGACACGAGGGAGACCACTGAACATGCGCGATTTCCACTTGCCCGGCCGTTCGGCCGTAATGGCCCTGAACGGGATCTGCGCCACGTCGCATCCATTGGCGGCCGCCGCGGCGGTCGACATCCTGCGCCAGGGCGGCAATGCCATGGACGCCGCCATCGCCGGGGCCGTCATCCTGGGACAGGCGGAACCGGCCATGACCGGCCTCGGGGGCGACTGCTTTGCGCTGATCTCGCCGGCTGGCGGCGACGATGTCATTGCGGTGAACGGCTCTGGCCGCGCGCCCTCAGCGGCCACGGCGGAGGCGATGCGCGCCGAAGGACACAGCACGATTCCCCTGAACAGCGTGCAGGCGGTGACATTGCCCGGGGCCGTCGATGCCTTTTGCACCATGTCAGAGCGTTGGGGAAAACTGGGGCTTGCCGACAGCCTCGCCCCGGCCATCCGCTACATGGAAGACGGCCTGCCCATCGCCCCTCGCGCGGCCTTCGACTACGGCGAGGCACATGAGACATTGCAGGGCGCAGCGCGGCGCCACTTCCTGCCATCGGGGGCCCCCATGTCACCCGGCGAGACGCTGGCTTTGCCCGGGCAGGCCGAAGTGCTGCGACGCATTGCCCGTGACGGACGCCGCGCCTTTTACGAAGGCGAAGTGGCGGAAGACATGCTCGCCACCCTCAATGCAGGGGGCGGGCTGCATACCGCAGAAGACTTTGCCGGGACCGCCTGCACCATCACGGACCCGATCTCGGGCATGTACAAATC
>JBELMB010000183.1:0-10071 GCA_042088665.1 Sagittula sp. | reverse complement strand
ATGCCCGGCCGGGCGCTGACTTTGTCGATGGGACCGTGAGCGTCGGTGACCGGGATGTGCTGGCGCTGCCGCAAGCCGAATTGCAGGCCTTTCGAGGTGCAAAGGCCGTTATTGTACCGCAGAACCCCTTGTCCTCGCTCACGCCGCACCGCACGAATGGCGCACAACTAACCGAGCTGATCGCTAGGCATTGTGGGCTGAACGGAGCTGCCGCCCGCACTCGCGCGCTCGACCTGATGGCGGCCACCGATCTGCCTGAACCCGCGCAGCTGTTCGACCGCTATCCCCACGAAATTTCGGGCGGGCAGCGGCAGCGGCTGGTGATCGCCTCGGCGCTGGTGGCCGAGCCAGAACTTATTGTGCTGGATGAGCCCACAACGGCGCTGGACAAGACCGTGGAAGCGCGTGTGCTCGATCTTGTCAGTCGCGTGCAGGTTCAGCTGAACGCCACGCTGATCTATGTCAGCCACGACCTGAACGTCATCGCCAAGCTGTGCCAGCGGGTTCTGGTCATGAAAGGCGGCGAAGAGGTCGAAAGCGGGACGACCGAAGCAGTGTTCGATGCGCCGCAGAATGCCTATACGCGCAACCTCGTGGCTGCGATCCCACGGCTCGACACCCGGTCTGCGCGCCCCGCGACCAGCGCCTGCGCGCCTGCATTGCGGGTCGAGGGGCTGCGCTTTGCCTACGCCCCGGCCCAACGGTTGCTGGCACGGCGGCGGCCGGGACCAACCGTGGTGGACGACGTCAGCTTTGCCATCGCGCCGGGTGAAACTCTGGGCGTTCTGGGCGAATCCGGTTCCGGCAAGTCGACCATGGCGAGCCTGATGGCCGGTGCCCTGCCGGGGTTCTCGGGCCGCATCCTGTTGGGCGAGACCGAGGTCAAGGGCGCTGCGCGGGACCGGTCGCTGGACCTGCGACGCCGAATCCAGATGGTGTTTCAGGACCCGCTATCCTCGCTCAACCCCACACACACGATCGAACAGTCGCTGACCCGGCCAGCGATGCGCTACTTTGGCCTGACCCGCATTCAGGCGCGGGACAAGGCGGTGGCGATGCTGGCCGACATGGATCTGGGTCCCGACTTTATGGAGCGCTGGCCGCGCCAGTTGTCCGGTGGGCAGCAGCAGCGCATCGCCATCGCCCGCGCGCTGATCGCCGAGCCCGACGTGCTGATCTGCGACGAGGTCACCTCGGCCCTTGATGTGACCATCCAGGCGCAGGTGCTGCGCCTTCTGGCGCGGCTGCAGGAGCAGTTTGGCCTCGCCATGGTCTTTATCAGCCACGATCTGGCAGTGGTGGCCGAGGTCTCGGACCAGATCCTTGTGCTGGAGCGCGGTCAGGTGCGCGACCATGGCGCCCGCGATTCCGTGCTGTACAGGCCAGGCCACCCCTACACGCAACGGCTTTTGGCGGCGTATCGGGGCAATGAACGCAGGCAGGCCGCCGATAAACCCGCCTCGCTCGAAGCTGCTATATGACGGCAGACGCGAGGCGGTCTGTCCAGCGCGGCGTGCTGGCCCGGCTGCGCTTGGATCTACAGACAGAAGGCGACACCACCCCTTGGCCCAAACAGGCTGCGCCGCTGGCGGATCCGGCCCGCCTGACCGAAGACACGCTGCAGGCCGCGCCGGGTGCGTGGCCTTGCCAAACGGCAGCCATGCGGTGGTCTTTGCGGTGGGCTACGGACCGCAGGCCAGGCTGCATGGCGTGACACTGCAGGCGCAGGCCGCCCGCGCGCGGGCGCTGCTGCTGTGCGACGAGATCGGCGCGGTTCTTGCGGTCTATCACCGGATGCTGGGCCATGCCTGCGACAAGATCGCAGCGGGTCAACGCCGACGGGACACGGGCGCCTGGGCCGTTGCCAGCGGGCTGTGCTTTGCCGGGGGCAGGCAGCCGCCCTTGCTGGGGTGGCGCTTTGCCCTTGGTGCCGTGATCACCGCCATGCCACTCCGCGCACAGTCGCAAACCTCGGTCCTGCGCTTTGCTCCCATGCTGCGACACAAGACCTTTCATCTTGCCTTGCGCGGCGCGGATTGCGGGTTCTGGCCCCGCCGTGCGCCGCATGACGGCTTGGGCGCCGTGCATGGCGTCCGGCGCGTGGCACGCCCGACCACGGGCATTCATGACGACGCATTGGCCCGCGTCCCCAAGCGGGCCTCGTTCATGGAGCGCGGCCGTCATGGTGATCTGGGCCCAAAGGTCCAACGCGAGATCGGGCGTTTCGGCACCAAGCACCCGCTGGCCGCCGCCATGGCGCAGGTTCTAAGCCGGGTGCACAGCCCTGTTCCGCAAACAGTTGCCCGGCCCGACGCCGCCGGGGATCTGACGGAAACGCTGCGCGATATAGCCCATGCGCTGGGTATCGACGCCATGGGGGTTTGCCAAATCCCCGACTATGCTTGGTATTCCCATGATGCCGAGGGGCGAGAGATCACGCCCTATCATCCCAACGCCGTGGTGCTGCTGCATGATCAGGGGCAAGCGACCATGGCGGCCTCGACAGGCAACGACTGGATTGCGGGATCGAACGTCATGCGCGGCTATCTGCATGGCACCGTGGTGGCTCATGCGCTCACGGGCTTTCTGACGGGGCTCGGCTATGAGGCGCGCGCGCAGACGCATATGGGCGGCGAACTGCTGCATATCCCCTTGATGCTTTGGGCCGGGATGGGGGAACTCAGCCGCATCGGCGAGGCGGTGGTGCATCCCGTGCTTGGCCCGCGGTTCAAGACCATCGTCCTCAGCACGGACGCGCCTCTGGCAGCCGACCGGCCCATCGACTTTGGCCTGATCAAGACCTGCGAGACCTGCCAGCTTTGCGCCCGGACCTGCCCGGTGGGCGCGATCCCACGGGGGTCGCGGCTGTGGGCCAACGGCTACGAGAGCTGGCGGCCCGATGCCGAACGCTGCGCCAGCTACCGGATCACGCAAAGCCGTGGGTCGTCCTGCGGGCGCTGCGTCAAGATCTGCCCCTTCAATCGAAGCACCGGACCCGGCGGCTGGCTGCGACTTTGGGCGGCCAAGCGTGGCTGGCCTGTGGCCCAGGCCAGCCGGGCGGCGCGGTGGTGGCTCGATCTGGAACTTGCCCGAGGCCGGGTCGCGCCGCCGCCCAGCCTTGGACCACCGGCCGGAGGCCATAGACGCCCGTCTGAGCCACTGCCACTGTATATGCCCGCGCTGGCCCCCGATCCCAAGGCGCAGCATGCAGTGGTCCCGAAGCGACCAGAAGCGCTGGAAGCCGCAGCTCAGGCCATATCGCAGCCCTGTGACGACAAGGCGCCGTGATCCTGCCCGGTCCGCCAACATCCCGATTTGGCGCGACAGTTCGGTGACGCTGCCGGTGCCGTCACGTTCCTGTTGGGCGCGGCGACCAATGCTCGGACCGCAAGGTCGTGTGATGGGAGAGTGGCAATGGCCATAGATGGTAAGCGCGTGGTTCTGATGATTTGCGACGGGCATCGCAACGACTTTGTGCGCCCCGATCTGTGCCCGGCCATCTGCGATGCTATCGCGCAAGGGCGCCGTTTCCTGAATCACCGCGCCATCTTCCCGTCGGCCACGCGCGCGTCTGCCGCCAGCATTGCCACGGGCTGTTGGCCTGCCACACACGGGCTGCATGGCAACATGATGGGTCTTGATGAAGGCGACGGGCCCGTCGTGCACGATGTCGGCAAGCCCGAGTTTGTCGAGACCATGCGCCGTGTCACGGGCAAAACGCTTGAGGTGCCGACGCTGGCAGAGCGGCTGAAGGACCAAGGCGGCGCGGTCATCATGTCCAACGTCTCGCCCGGGGCGGCCTATTTCCACGATCCCGACGGTCATGGCCATGTCTACCACCGCGCGGCCTCTTTCGGCCCCGGTCGCGTGGAATTGCCGCCCGAAGAAGCGCGCCCCGTTACCCCGGATGCGACGGGTGACATGGCCCTGACAGAGCGGTTTTGCACCGAGGTGCTGATGGACCGCGCGCCCACGCTTGGGGTGCTGTGGCTGTGCGATCCCGACAAATCCATGCATGCCGACATGCTGGGCTCCGAGACGCACCTGCAAGGCATTCGCGATGCCGATGCCTGCGTGGCGAAGGTCGTCCGGAGCGTGGCCGACCTTCGCGCCAAGGGCGAAGAGGTGCTGTTCGTGCTTGGCTCCGACCACGGGCAGGAAAGCGTGGCCGAGGCCATCCCCGTGGCAGCGCTGATGGTGGACGCGGGCCTGAAAGAGGCGCAGGACAGCACCGACGTGGCCATCGCCCCGCAAGGCGCAGGCGCGCATCTTTACTTGGCTGAGCGGGCGCGGGACCGTCTGCCCGCCATTCGCGACTGGCTGGCCGCGCAGCCCTGGTGCGGGCAGATCTTTGTGGGCGATGAACTGCGCGCCATCGGCCACCGCAAGGGCGGCGCGCATGCGCTGTCTTTTGCCATGCGCCACAGGGACGAACCCAACGGGCTTGGCGTGATGGGCCTCATCGACATCTGCACCAGCGAGGAAAAGCCTGGAAAACCGGCGGGCCATGGCTCGCACGGGGGGCTGGGCGCCTACGAGACGCGGCCGTTCCTGACGATTTCGGGCGGTGGCTTTGCCCCCGGCACGGTCGAACACGGCACCTCGCGGCTGATCGACATCGCCCCGACCATCTTGCGCCATCTCGGCCTGCCCCGGGACAGCGTCGATGGCCTGGCCCTGCCTCAATCCTGAACCTGACCCTCAAAGGAGACCTTTCATGAAACGTCGTCTGTTTCTTTCCGCCGCCCTCGCGCTGAGCATGGCCGGCGCGGCCTATGCCGATGGCCACGCCCAGTATGGCGGCACGCTGAAGCTTGGCTGGGGCACGCTGGACACCAGCGATTTTCACCGCCACACCGGCACCATCTCGATCCCGCACCCCTTTGCGGAAACCCTGACCACCCTGTCCAAGGACGGCCAGCCCAAGGGCCTTCTGGCGGAAAGCTGGGAAGTCAGCGAAGACGGTCTGACCTACACCTTCAAGATCCGCGAAGGCGTCAAGTTCCACAATGGCCGCGACATGACCGCCGCCGATGTGATGGCCAATTTCGAGCGTATCCGCAACGAGGTCTCGCGCGGCTGGCTGACCACCGCGATGAACCAGGTGGAGGGCTTCTCGACACCGGATGCGTTCACATTCGAGGTCAAGCTGACAGCGCCGTTCGCCCCGTTCCTCAACCTGATCGCCGAAGCCTGGATCATTGCGCCGGAATCCGAAGGCTGGGATGACAACATTACAAAGCCCATCGGCACCGGCCCGTTCATGTTCGACGAATGGACCCCGCAGCTGACCCTGAAGGGCGCGAAGTTCGAAGACTACTGGATGGAGGGCAAACCCTATGTCGACGCCATCGAGTTTGACCTGCGCGAAGTGGCCGACCGCAGCCTGGGCCTGCGCGCGGGCGACTATCACGCCGCATCGATCCCGCTGAACAAGGTGGCCGCCGTCGAAAAGGCCGACGATGCCTATGTGGAGTTCCGCGGCGACACCGGCTGGACCTTCTGGTCGTTCAACACCAAGAACCCCAAGCCGCCCTTTGACAATGTCCGCGTGCGTGAGGCGATCACCTATGCCATGGACAAGGCGATCTTGCTGAAAATCGCGGCCGGCGACTATGGCATTTCCACGAACCAGATGGTTGTCGAGGGCAACTTCTACTTCGATGCCGAGCTTGGCGCGAACGACAAGCACGCCATGGCTGATCTGGAAAAGGCCGCCGCGATCCTCGCAGAAGAGGGTGTTGACCCGGCCGAGCACACCGTGCGCGTCATCAGCCACCAAAACTCGCGCTACGTGGCGCCCACGCTGCAAATGGTGCGCATGCTGGGCTTCGAGGTCGAGCATAAATCCTATGACGACCTCGGCTATCAAAAGGCGCTGTCGGAATACGAATGGGATCTGTTCCCCGGCGGCTCCGGCCCGCGCAACGACGTGTTCCTGCGCTTTGTGCGCATGATGTCGGACGGCCCGAACCCGCACCTGTGGGGCGGCGTGCAGGATACCGAGTACGACGCGCTGGTGCAGGCGGCGATCTCGACCACCGACCCGCAAGAGCGCTACGACAACTACCGTGCCGCCTGGCAGCGCGTGATGGACAACTACTACACCGTGGTTGTCGGCCATTCGCCCGCCGCCTACGGCATCCGCAACGAACTGAAGGACTTCACCATCGGCTTCAATACCTCGGCGCATCGCGTCGATGGCGGCGTCGCCTTTGCCTGGATCGAAAAGTAACGTGTCGGATCTGACCACCATCAGAGCGGGGCGGCCACGCCCCCTCTGGCTGCAGGGCTGGGGCTGGCTGCCGATTACCGGGCTGACCCTGACCTTGTTCTTTGTAGCAGTTGCGGCCTTCGGGCCCTGGCTCATGACCCACGACCCGCAGGCGTACTCCTTTTACATCAATGAATTGCCGTCTTCGACCTATTGGTTCGGCACCGATTCCACCGGGCAGGACATCTATTCACGGTCGATCCTTGGCACGCGGTTGTCGCTGGGCGTGGGCGCCGCCTCGGCGCTGGTGGCGCTGGGCATCGGCGCGGGGCTGGCGATTATCGCCATGGCGCTAGGCCCATGGGCAGAATCCATCGTCTTTGCGCTTGTCGATCTGATCCGCGCGCTGCCCGGTGTGCTGTTCGCGCTGGCGTTGATCGTCGCGCTGGAGCCCGGCGTCACCTCGGTGGTGATCGCCCTGGGCGTGGGCTTTTCGCCCTATTTCGCGCGCATCACCAAGGCCACCTTCGATCAGGAAATGGCGCGTCCCTACACGCAGGCAGCCAAGGTGCTGGGCGCCTCGCCGTTGCGCGTCGCGCTGCGCCACGTGGCTCCCAACATCGCAGGCGCACTGATCACCCAGTTCACCATCATCCTGCCACGTTGCATCGTTTCTGAGGCAGTGCTGTCCTTTCTGGGGCTGGGCGTCTCGCCCGAGGTGCCCACATGGGGGCGGATGATCTCGAATGCGGTGCCCTATATCGAAGAGGCGCCCCATACCGCGCTTATCCCCATCCTGGCGCTGTCACTGCTGACCTTCGGCCTTGCGATGATCGGCGACGAATTGCGCCGCCGCTTTGACCCCAGCCGCAGAAAGATCGCCACATGAGGAAAGAGGTTCTGTACGGCATAGCGCTGGATGTGGGCCGGGCCCTGGCAATTGCGCTGGGCATCGTGGTGGCCTCGTTCTTTCTGATCCGCATCGTGCCAGGCGATGTGGTGGATGTGCTGGGCATCCAGGGCGACATGACCTACCAGCAGCAATCCAAGCTGCGCGAAGAACTGGGCCTGACCTACAGCTGGTGGGAGCAGTTCACGCTCTGGGGCTCGATGATGCTGCAAGGGGATTTCGGCGTGTCCTCGCGCTTTACCGTGCCGGTGATGGACCTGATCCGCACGGCGCTGCCGCCGACCGTGCAACTGGGGCTGATGGGCATGGGCTTTGGTCTGGTCTTTGGCCTGTCGCTGCCGATCCTTGCAGTGCTCTATCCGCGGTCGCCCTTTCCGTTTCTGGTGAACTTTCTCACCATCTGGTCCATCACCATGCCGACCTTTGCGGTGGGCATCGCCAGCGTGATCATCTTTGCAGTCTGGCTGGGCTGGATCCCGGCCATCGGCAACCTGTTGGTGCCTGCCATCATTCTGGGCCTCGATATCGGCGGCACCCTGGCCAAGATGTTCCACGAGGATCTCAAGACGATCCAGTCGGCAGAGTTCGTCCGCACCGCCCGCGCCAAAGGACTGAGCGACGCGCGCATCGTGATGCGCCACATGGTTCCCAACGCGCTGGCGGTGGTGCTGGCGCTGATGGGGATCATCTTTGCCGGGGTGCTGTCCGGGACGATCACGCTTGAGGTGGTGTTTGGCCTGCCCGGCATCGGTTCGCTCACGCTGGGGGCGATGCAGGGGCGCGATTACCCCACGGTGCAGGCGGTGGTGATCTGGCTGGGCCTGGTGGTTGTGGTGGCGAACCTGTTGACGGATACGCTGCAACGGCTGATCGACCCCAGACTGAGGCGGCAGCGATGAGCCTTCTGGAGATTGCCAATCTGACCCTGCAGTTTCGTGGTGCCGAAACCCCGGCGGTCGACGACGTCAGCCTGAGCATTGCGGCAGGCGAGACGCTGGCGATCGTGGGGGAAAGCGGGTCGGGCAAGACCATGACCGCGCTGACGGTGGCGCGGCTTGGCCCCGAAGACCAACTGGCACAGATGTCCGGCGTGGTGACGCTGCAGGCCACCGACATGCTGCAAGCCAGGCCCGAGGGCCTGCGGGCACTGCGCCGCGGCAAAATCGGCACCGTCTTTCAAGACCCCGCCGCCGCGTTGAACCCCATCATGACCGTGGGCGCGCAGGTGCGCGAGGCACTGGACAGCGCCGAGGGCCTCATGCCGCTGCTCACCGAGGTGGGTCTTGGCGACGTTCCCGGCATCGCGGGCCGCTATCCGCACGAGTTGTCGGGCGGGCAACAACAGCGGGTGGGTATCGCCATGGCGCTAGCGGGCGATCCGGATCTGCTGATTGCGGACGAGCCCACCACGGCGCTCGATGTAACGGTGCAGGCGCAGATCCTCGACCTGCTGGCCGATCTCAAGGCGCGGCGCGGCATGGCAATGCTCTTCATCAGTCACGACTTTGGCGTGGTGGCGCGGCTTGCAGACCGGATCGTCGTGATGCGCGACGGAAAGGTGGTCGAAACCGGACCGGCGGCGCAGATCCTGCAGACGCCCCAGTCCGATTACGCACGCGCGCTTCTGGCCTGCCGGCCCACGCTGGACACGCCGCCGCCGCGCCTGCCGACGCTGGGCGACACCCCGACGCCCGCGCCGAGACCGGCCTTGGGCGACATGCTGCTGACAGTGACTGATCTGGCCATCATCTATCCGCCCCGTGGCATGTTCGGGCAGGCTTTTTCCGCCGCGCGCGCTGTCAGCTTTGATCTGCGCAAGGGCGAGGCTCTGGGGCTGGTCGGTGAAAGCGGATCCGGCAAAAGCTCCATCGCCAAGGCGATCGTCGGGCTTGCGCCGCTGAGCGCGGGGCAGATCACGATGAGCGGGTCGGTCTGGGACCCCTCTAGCCTGTCGGCACAGGCCCGCCGGCGCGTGCAGTACATCTTTCAGGACAGCTACGGCTCGCTGAACCCGCGCCACACGGTGCGTATCCTGCTGCGCGAAGGGTTGGATCTGCACGGGCTGGGCAAGACCTCGGACCGCGATGCAACGGCGGCGCGACTTTTGTCCGAAGTGGGGCTGACGTCTGGTCTGTTGGAACGCTACCCACGCGAGTTGTCGGGCGGCCAGCGCCAGCGTGTCGCCATCGCGCGCGCGCTGGCTCTGGAACCCCAGGTCCTGATCTGCGACGAGATCGTCTCGGCCCTTGACGTGTCGATCCAGGCGCAGGTGCTGAACCTGCTCAAGGATCTGATGGCGCGGCGCAGCCTTGCGGTGCTGTTCATCAGCCATGACCTGGCCGTCGTGCGCTTCCTGGCAGACCGCGTGATGGTGATGCGCGACGGCGCGATCATCGAGACCGCACCGGCCGAGGCCATCGTTACGAATGCTCGGGAGGCCTATACGCAACAACTGATTGCCGCCTCGCGTGCCATCGAACTGGCGTGAGCGCGGAAACATGCTCTGTCGGGAAGGGCCGCGCGGGTTGCTGCATCTCGCAAGCAGGTTTGGCCGCTGAAGCACGCGACCGCCTCTTCACCTTCACCCGCCTCGATCCATCGCAATGGAAATCGGCCTGGACAACCAACGCCATCGAACGGTTGAACGGGGAATTCCGACGCCGGATCAAGACCCAAACTGTGCTGCCAGCGTCGATCTGGTTAAGAACGTGTTCCAGATGCAAAGCGCAGCCATGAGCGGGTCTGTCGTGTTTCAAGAAACAGCAGTTGCGGCTGCGGTTCGCACGTTGCCCGCCAGTCGCGATTGAACCTTCCAACTGTTTGAGCCGCTTATAACTCCCATGAAAACAGTAACTTACGGTCCGGCGAAGGTTGGATATCAGTCCCGTCCGCTCCGCCACCTGCCCCCGCGAAAGCGTTCTCCCGATCCGGCTGCGGCCGGATTTTT
>JBELMB010000182.1:0-10114 GCA_042088665.1 Sagittula sp. | reverse complement strand
TGGTGGCGTGGGGGGGACTCGAACCCCCGACCTAACGATTATGAGTCGTTCGCTCTAACCAACTGAGCTACCGCGCCGAACCGTGGGCGGGGGATAAGGGGGCATAGCGGTGGCGTCAAGGTGATTTTCAGCTTTTTGACAAAGCCAAAGCCACCTCCAGACCACCGCCAGCCAAAGCCCGTCAACGCCGCGCGCGCGCAGCTTTGTACAAGGCGCTTGCCTAGATTGACCGGAACCGCGGCGCAGCGGCGGCCCCCGGTGCGCCAATCAGCTCTCCGATGGCCCAGACCAGCGCATCCACCCTGTCCGGACTGCCCGCGCCTGCGAACCCATTGGGCGTCATCAGGCACATCTGCGCCTCAAGTTCGGTCATCCCCGGCGCATGAAACACGCGCCCCTGCTCATAAAGACTGGCCACGGGTTCGGCCCGGGCAATCTTTGAATGAGAGGCATGCACCTTCTTGACCGGCAACAGTGGATCGACCTGATGCAAAAGCGTTTCCACCATGGCCCCACCCTGGTTCACTTCGGCGATCACCCGGTCCGCTTGCCACCGCTCCTGCACCTCGGCCACGCAGGTGGCCCACGCCAGCGGCGACAACCCCTTGACGCTGGCATCCTCCAGCACCATCAGCCGATCCGGTGCACCCGGCTCTAACGGCTTGGCAAGGCCCGCCACGACAATACCACAAGCATCTGACGACGCCCCATCGCCCGCTGGCGGATCCACCGCAACGACGATCCGCGACATCTCTGGCGGCTGCCCCATGCGCGCCGCGTCCAGCATGGCCCGCGTCCAAAGCGCCCCGTCCACGGTGTCCAGCAAAAGCCCGTCCAGTTCCTGCAAACCCAGCGAGGTGCCCGCATAGCGCGCCCGCACTTCCGCCAGAAAGGTCTGCGCCAGAAAGGCCGCGTTGTCCTCCGTCGTTGCCCGCGTCACGACCGTCGACTCCAAGGTCAAAAGCTCTTTCAGAACCCCGACGTTGCGTGGCGTTGTCGTGACACAGACCCGCGGTTGATCACCAAGCCGCAGCCCGAACTGCAACATGTCCCAAGTGTCACGCCCACGCTTCCACTTGGCCAGTTCATCCACCCAGGCGCCATCGAATTGCGGCCCCCGCAACGCTTCGGGCTCACTGGCGGAGAACACCATCGCCTCTGCCCCATTGGGCCAGACAAGGCACTTTCGGGTCGCTTTCCATGCCGGTCGGCGGTCCGGAGGCGAACAGGCAAGGATCCCGCTGTCGCCAAACACCATCACTTCACGCGCCTGGTCAAAGGTCTCGCCGATCAATGCGATGCGCTTGCACTTGCCCGGCGACAAGGGCCGCGCGCCCTCGACCTGCGCGCGCACCCACTCGGCCCCGGCCCGCGTCTTGCCTGCCCCACGCCCCCCGAGGATCACCCAGGAACGCCAATCGCCCTCTGGCGGCAACTGGTGCGGATGGGCCCAGAATTCGAAAAGAAAGGGGAGCGCAATGCGCCCCCCCTCCGTCAGTGAACTGAGGAAATCACTCCTCACAGTCGCAGGGGCGGATGCGAGCCAGACGGCACCCGATTTCATCGACAGCCCGGTCGAGGTCGAGACCCCAGCCGCCAATGATTCCGTTTTCCTTTCGTGTGATCGCGTCAAGTTCAGCCTCCGTTTCCCTGGCTGCCTTCAGCCAGTATCGCAGATCCGCGAGCCCTGCCGCGACCTCTGCCTTCTTCGCCTCTCCACTTCTGATCTTCTCCTGTAGGTCGCGAATATCCGCGACCACGTCTTCCAGCATCTGCGCAATCTCGTCGCGTTGCGCTCTTAACCGGACGCTTTCACATTGCGCCACCACCAGGGCGCAGTTCTCGGTTGGGTTACTGCTCATGTGCTCGACACCTTTTTTGCCTGTATGGATCCCCTCCATCGGCTCAGGTTACGAAAAATGGCATCTGGGCCTCGCCCAAAACCACCTTCCGTACCTTGTCCAGCTTGCCCCGATGTCTACGCGGAACCGTTCGGTCGGTCAATTGGGGGGTCGAACGCAACGCGTTGAAACACTTCACACTTCTGGCCAAAAAGTTAACGCAGCGCAGCCCCTCGAATGAACCCGCAGCCCCCCGCCAAAGAGGCAAGGCAACGTCGCGCCCAACTGCGCCTCGCAGGCATGGACATTGGCCACCGAAAGGCAAACATTGCGCGAATCGTGCCAAAGTGAAAACCGGTCAAAAGGCGCCGCTTGCCACGCAAACGGCCCCGCAGACCGCGGCACCCCGATGCCATACCACCGACCACCCCCAGCGAAAGGACACAGTCCCATGCCCGAATTGTCCTCCCGGATCACCACGCTCAATGACGGCGGCTCCGACGGGTGGGAGGTCTTCTACAAGGCCCGCGCCCTGAAAGACGCCGGCGAAGACGTGCTGGAACTGACCATCGGGGAACATGACATCGGCACGGATCACAGCATCCTCGACGCGATGCACGACGCCGCGCGCAGTGGGCACACCGGCTATGCCATCGTCCCCGGCATCACGCCCCTGCGGGAGGCCATCGCAGAGCGGATAACCACGCGCACTGGCGTGCCCACCGGGCCAGAGAATATCCTCGTCACCCCCGGCGGCCAGTCCGGCCTGTTCGCCGCGCATATCGCTGCACTGTCTCCCGGCGACGCCGGGCTCTATATCGATCCCTACTACGCCACCTATCCCGGCACACTCAGGGCCGCCTCCGGCAAACCCGTGCCAGTCACCACCCGGGCAGCCGACGCCTTCTTGCCGTCACGGTCACAGATTTCCGAAGCAGCACAAGCACATGGCGCCCGAAGCTTGCTGATCAACAGCCCCAACAATCCCACCGGCACGGTGTATCCAGCGTCCACAATGACCGATATCGCCCAGGCCTGCATGAACCACGACCTCTGGCTCATCTCCGATGAGGTCTATGACACCCAGGTCTGGGACGGCGCTCACCTGTCCCCACGCGCCCTTCCGGATATGGCAGATCGGACCCTCGTGGTCGGGTCCATGTCCAAAAGCCACGCCATGACCGGGTCCCGCATTGGCTGGATCGCCGGGCCCGAAGCTGCAATCGATCGATTGATCGACTTGGCCACCGCCACGACCTATGGCGTGCCCGGCTACATCCAGGACGCGGCCCTGTTTGCCCTGAATGCCGGCGAACCGCTGGAGACCTGCGTGGCCGCGCCCTTCCGCCGACGCCGCGATCTCGCACAACGCGTCCTTGCAGAACAGACTGTCGTGACCGCGATCCCCGCGCAGGGTGCAATGTACCTGATGCTGGACATCCGCCGCACCGACCTCACCGGAGAAGCCTTCGCGCACCAATTGCTCGACACGCACCGCATTGCCGTCATGCCGGGTGAAAGCTTTGGCACCGCCGCGGCGGGGCACCTGCGCGTCGCGCTGACGATCGATGACAACCGGTTGGAACAAGCACTGCGCACCCTCTGCGCCTTTGCAGACACCCTCGCAAAAGCACATGCCGATGGCTGACACCTTCCGCGAGATGCACAGACCCGGCGCGCCCTTCATTCTTGCCAATGCATGGGACGCCGGGTCGGCCAAAATGCTGGTCAACCTTGGCGCACAGGCCATCGCGACCTCGTCTGCGGCCCATGCCTTTACCCTTGGGCGCAGGGATGGTGGCACCCTCACCCGCGACGAGGCGCTCTCGCACGCACAAGACCTGCTCTGTGCCGTGCCTTCCTCCATCCCGGTCTCGGGGGACTTCGAAAACGGGTTCGGCGACAGCCCGGAAACCTGTGCCGAAACCGTACGCCTAGCCGCGGAACTGGGCCTCGCCGGCATCTGCATCGAGGACACCGCGCTGCCCGCCGACACGCCCTATCCGCGCGTCCTCGCAACAGAGCGCATACAAGCCGCGGCATCCGCCGCCCGCGCCCTGCCGCGGGATTTCATGCTCGTCGCCCGCGCCGATGGCCTGCTGACCGGCCACTACGACATGGACGAAGCGCGCGCGCGCATCACCGCCTTCGAGGTTGCAGGCGCGGACGCCATCTACGTGCCAGCCGCCCCGTCGATGGAGGCGCTGGCCCAACTGGTCGCCACCACGAGCCTGCCCTTCAACGCGCTCGCCTCCGGCGCTTTTGCCACGCAGCCCCGAGCGGCCTTTGCGGCAATCGGTGTCGCGCGGATCTCGCTGGGCTCGGCCCTCGCCCGCGTGACGCACAAGGCGATACACGACAGCGCAAAAGCCATGTTCCGGGACGGACGGTTCGACAGCCTGAGCGACGCTCTGCCCTTCGCAACGCTCAACCCCCTGTTGGCGCCATGAGCACGCCTATCTCGGAAATCCGCAACCTCGGTCCGGCCTCGGAACGCAGCCTGATCGACGCAGGCATCCCCGACGCCGAAGCCCTGCGTGCCATCGGCGCGCACGAGGCTTATAGACGGTTGCTCGCCAACGGTGAACGGCCTCATTTCATTGGGTATTACGTTCTGCACATGGCCCTTCAGGGACGCCCATGGAACGACTGCAAGGGTGCGGAAAAAGACGCCCTGCGCGCGCAGTTCGACAGCCTCAAGGCTGACCGCCCCAGCGCAAGCCAATCCGCGCTGGAACGTGCGCTCGACGAAATCGGAGTGATCGAACACCCGTCGAAACGCCAAGCGCCAAAGCGCCCCAGCGCCCTCTCGTGACCGCCTGAACAGCGCGCCAGAAAACGCGCCAGAAAACGCGCCGGGACACCAATGCCCCCGAGACGATCTACCCCTTCTTCGGTGCGACCTTTCCAGCAACAATCTCGGCCATTTCCTCGGTCAACCGGGCTTCCCAATCCCCGCGCGTATCCCGAATGAGGCGCACATATTCCTCGTTCTCATGTGGCGGCACACCGAACTTGTGCACGCTGGCAGCGGTGATCATGCTTTCCCTGTCACGCAGGTTGAACTGATCCACCAGCGCCTGCGCAACAGCGCGGTCATGCCCCACCGCCTCAAAGACCGAGCGTCCCATCCGCAACGTGCCATCATAGGTCTCCCGCACGATGTCGCGACAGCCGACCGACCACAGATCGTAAACGTGGTCCCTGTCCATCGCCCGCGCAACCACATGCACCTTTGGATGTGCCTCGCGGACATAGCGCACCAACTCGGTGATCTGATCGCGCCCGTCGATCGCCACGACAAAGACTTGCGCCTCTTCGATCCCCGCCGCGTGCAACAGATCCGGGCGCGCCGCGTCGCCAAAGTAATGCCGTGTGCCGAAACGCTCCAGGATCTGCAAACGGCGCGAATTGTAGTCGATGACCGTGCATTCATGCCCGCCAACCCGCAGGATCCGGTCGATCGTGCCCCCCACGCGACCAGCCCCCGCGATCAGGATCCGCCGTCCGTCGGGCATCTCATCCGCATCCCGCTCCTGCTCCTCGGCAAAGCGCGGCGCAATCACCCTGTCGTACAGAATGAACAGCGCCGGTGTCAGCAGCATCGACAGCGCCACGATCAGCAATAACTGATCCGACAGCGCCTGCGGCAGAACCGAGTTCGCCACCGTAAAGCTCAGCAAGACAAAGCCGAACTCCCCGGCCTGCGCCAGCCCCAGCGCAAACAGCCACTTGTCCCCCTCTGTCAAACCAAAGATCCGCGCAAGGATCAAAAGCACCCCCGCCTTGATCGCGATCAACAGGAGCGTCAGACCGATAAAGGCCCCGAAATCGGCAAAGAGCATGGCAAAATTCACGCCCGCCCCGACGGTCATGAAGAACAAGCCCAACAAGAGCCCCCGAAACGGATCGATATCGCTCTCAAGCTCATGGCGATAAGGCGAATTGGCCAGAACCACCCCCGCGATGAATGTCCCCAGGGCAGGCGACAGTCCGACCAAAGACATCAAAAGCGCGATGCCCACCACCAGCATGAGGGCACCGGCCACGAACAACTCTCGCAGATGCGCCGCAGAGATGAACCGGAACAAGGGTCCCGTCAGCAAAGCGCCGCCCACGACGACCGCCGCAACCGCACCAAGCGTCACCAGTGCCGTCTGCCAGCCCTCCAGCCCTTCAACAAGGCTCAGCCCCGATCCGTGTCCATCGCCATGCCCATCATCACCATGGGCCTCGGCGCCAAGCGCATCTGTTTCATGGCTGCCCTCACCATGATCGCCCGTCCCATGTGCGCTCTCGGTCTGCTCCGCCACGATTGGCGCCACGGTATCGTTGCCCACCGCCGCCAGATCCGGCATCGCCAAAAGCGGCAAGAGCGCCAGCATCGGAATCACCGCGATGTCTTGCGTCAGAAGAACCGCAAAACTCGATTGCCCGCCATCCGACCGCATCAACCCCTTCTCGTTCAGCGTTTGCAGAACGATTGCCGTCGACGACAAGGCCAGAACCAATCCGACAGCCAAAGCCACCGTCCATGGCAGCCCAAAGGCCAGCGCCACGCCCATGACCGCCAGCGTCGTCAATCCGATCTGCCCGCCGCCAAGACCCAGCAGCCGCGCTCGCATGTCCCACAACGCGCGCGGCTCCAGCTCCAAACCGACGAGAAACAGCATCATCACCACACCGAACTCGGCAAAGTGCTGGATCGCCACCACGTCCACGTTCAACAGCGCCAACAGCGGACTGATCGCGATCCCGGCGATCAGGTAGCCCAACACCGACCCAAGCCCCAGCTTGGACGCCACCGGAACGGCCACGACGCCCGCCACCAGGAAAATAAAGGTCAACAAAAGAATGTCGGTCATCTCGCCCCCCTCGCGCAATCTCTTGCGCACCCTACACTTCGCAGCCGCCCAGCCATGGGTTTGAACCTGTGTTGCTCCGGCACCGGGTCACACCCCCGGATCACCGCTCAAGTCGCGCCAGTTTCCGGGCGCTGCGCAACCCCAAAAAGACAAAAAAGACGCCGCCCGATCAGGCGACGTCTGAAACAGTATCACATATCGGCAGTCGACCCTCCCGGATAACCCAGGGCAGGGTCTGGCGCCTTTCG
The DNA here is from genome assembly GCA_042088665.1 of Sagittula sp. GTDB lineage: Bacteria > Pseudomonadota > Alphaproteobacteria > Rhodobacterales > Rhodobacteraceae > JBELMB01. The sequence continues at coordinate 3,160 of JBELMB010000182.1, read as the reverse complement.
GGACTTAGCCTACCAGTTCGAGACCGGAGAAGAAGTAAGAGATCTCGACCACAGCCGTTTCCGGTGCGTCAGAGCCGTGCACGGAGTTCTCGCCAATCGATTCGGCGAACTCGGCGCGGATGGTGCCGGGGGCCGCATCGGCGGGGTTGGTCGCGCCCATCACTTCGCGGTTCTTGGAAATGGCGTCTTCGCCTTCCAGAACCTGCGCCACGATCGGCTCGGACGCCATGAACTCGCACAACTCGTCGTAAAAGGGACGCTCGGCATGCACCTTGTAGAACTCGCCCGCCTGCGCCTTGGTCAGGTGGATGCGCTTTTGTGCCACGATGCGCAGACCCGCTTCCTCGAACTTGGCATTGATGGCGCCAGTCAGGTTGCGGCGGGTGGCGTCGGGCTTGATGATCGAAAAGGTACGCTCAAGGGCCATGGGTGTCTCTCCATTGCAGTGCGCCGAACCCCTCGCCCGGCACGAATTCTGCCGCGCGCCTAACATGACCCATGCCCCTTGAAAAGCCCCTCGCAAGCTGTGCCGCCCCGGTGGGTTGGCGGGTGGGCGCCTTGCGCCAGCAACAGTCCACCAGACAAGCCACTTGCATCGGCCATCTTGCCGCTTGGCCCCCGGCCACAGGCTCTGCTAAAGGCTGCCATATGCTTCGGATCGACAACATATCATACGCCGTGGACGGCCGCCCGCTCTTCGACGGTGCCACCGCCACCATTCCAAACGGCCACAAGGTCGGCCTTGTCGGGCCAAACGGCGCTGGCAAGACCACACTCTTCCGTCTGATCCGGGGCGAATTGACCCTCGACCAGGGGGAGATCTCGCTGCCCTCACGCGCGCGCATCGGCGGCGTCAGTCAGGAGGTGCCCGCATCCGAAACCTCGCTGCTCGACACCGTTCTTGACGCCGACGTCGAACGCGCATCCTTGTTGTCCGAGGCCGAAACCGCCACCGGCAACCGCCAGGCCGAAATCCAGACCCGCCTTGCCGACATTGACGCATGGTCCGCAGAGGCCCGCGCCGCCACGATCCTGCGCGGTCTCGGGTTCGAGCCAGAGGAACACGCGCGGCCCTGCTCTGCCTATTCGGGCGGCTGGCGGATGCGCGTGGCCCTCGCCGGCGTGCTGTTCGCACAACCCGACCTCCTGCTGCTCGACGAACCGACCAACTACCTCGACCTCGAAGGCGCGCTCTGGCTCGAATCCTACCTCGCGAAATACCCGCACACCGTCATCACCATTTCCCACGACCGCGGCCTGCTGAATCGTGCTGTGGGCAGCATCCTGCATCTCGAAGACCGACAGCTGACTTACTATGGGACACCCTACGACGGATTTGCCGCCCTGCGCGCAGAGCGGCGCGCACAGGCCAGCGCCATGGCGCGCAAACAGGCCGACCGCCGCGCCCATATGCAAAGCTTTGTGGACCGTTTCCGCTACAAGGCCTCAAAGGCCAAGCAGGCGCAGGCCCGGCTGAAGATGATCGAACGCATGGACATGGTCGCCGCCCCCGAAGAGGCCGCCAAACGCGTTTTCACCTTCCCGCAGCCAGACGCCCTGTCGCCTCCGATCATCAACGTCGAGGGCGGAAGTACCGGTTATAACGACCAGCCGGTCCTCAAACGGCTCAACCTGCGCATTGATCAAGACGATCGCATCGCCCTGCTGGGCAAGAACGGCCAGGGCAAATCGACCCTGTCAAAACTGCTTTCTGACCGCCTCGCCCTGATGGAGGGCCGGATGCGCCGCTCGTCCAAACTGCGCATCGGCTATTTTGCGCAGCATCAGGTGGATGAATTGCACCTCGACGAGACACCGCTGGAACACCTGCGCCGCGAACGCCCCGGATCGCCTCCGGGCAAGCTGCGCGCCCTGCTCGCCGGGTTCGGCCTGCACGCCGCACAAGTGGAAACCGAAGTGGGCCGCCTCTCCGGCGGTCAAAAGGCCCGCCTGTCCTTGCTTCTGGCCACGCTCGACGCGCCGCATCTGCTGATCCTTGACGAGCCGACCAACCACCTCGACATCGAATCGCGCGAAGCGCTCGTCGAAGCACTGACCGCCTACGAAGGCGCCGTGATCCTCGTCAGCCACGACATGCACCTGTTGTCATTGGTGGCCGACCGGCTCTGGCTCGTGGGCGACGGCACGGTCAAACCCTATGACGACGACCTCGACAGCTATCGCAGCCTGTTGCTGTCCAAGGACGGCAGCCCCAAAGCCGAAAAAATGGAAAAAACGGAGAAACCCCGCACAGCGCCAAAACGCCCCTCCCGTGACACGGTGTTGGACCTGCGCGCCGACGTGCGCCGCTGCGAGGCCCGCATCGCAAAGCTCGAAGAGATGCACGCAAAACTGTCGGAGAAACTGGCCGATCCGGCGTTGTACGACGTCGCTCATGCCAATGATCTGGCCAAATGGAACCGAAAGTTCGCCGAAGTCGAAGAAGGCATGCGCCGCGCCGAGACCCTCTGGGAAACCGCAGTGTCAAAGCTTGACGCGGCAGAGGCCTAGCATAGGCCTCTGCCGCGTAGAGCCACAAAACCGCAGACAAATTCGCTCGGAAAACGGCCCGGTTTCATGCCCGACACCCGCAAGCGAGGTCATGGTTCAGGCGAACCGCTTCACATCCCCGGTCTTGCCCGCAGCCCAATCACGCGCGGCCTCCCCGAACGCCTCGAAAAGCGGGCGCGACACGGGGTCATTGGCTGCATCCCATTCCGGATGCCACTGAACGGACAGGGTGAACCCTTTCGCCCCTTCCACATAGATCGCTTCCGGCGTGCCGTCCGGGGCGAGCCCGTCGATCACGATGCGCTGGCCCGGATCCTTGATCCCCTGGCCGTGCAGCGTGTTCGTCAGCACCTCCTTGGCCCCGAAGAGACGATGAAACACGCCCCCCTCCTTGAGCGTCACCACGTGGCGCAAGGCGAATTTCTCTTCCAGCGTTCCATCCGGCGGCATGCGATGGTTGTCGCGCCCCGGTAAATCGCGGATCTCGGGGTATAGCGTTCCGCCCATGGCCACGTTCACTTCCTGAAAACCGCGGCAGATGCCCAGAAACGGCTGGCCCCGCGCCACGCAGGCCCGCACCAGCGGCAAGGTGATCGCGTCGCGCGCCCGGTCATGCGCGCCATGCGCCTCTGTCCAGGATTCTCCATAC
>JBELMB010000181.1:0-10147 GCA_042088665.1 Sagittula sp. | reverse complement strand
CATGAAGACCCAGGGCATCCAGGCAAAGATCATCTGCTGGGTGGGATCGGTGGGCGCCGGGTTCAGCTTTTGCTGCAACCACATGGAGATACCCAGAAGCAGCGGGAGGATGCCGATAAACACCAGCGCAAGGATGCTGTTGGGATCGGGCGCGGCCCAGGGCAGCAGCCCGTAGAAGTTGAAAATCGTCGTGGGATCCGGTGCGCTAAGGTCCTGAAACGGTCCGAAAAACGGTGCGTGTCGGAGTTCCAGCGTTACGAAAATCACCTTGTAGAGGCTGAAGAAGATCGGAATTTGCAAGAGGATCGGCAAGCAGCCCGCGGCGGGGTTTACCTTTTCCTTCTTGTAGAGCGCCATCATTTCCTTCTGCATCTTCTCGCGATCGTCGCCGCACCGTTCCTTGAGTTTCTCCATCTCCGGCTGCAACTCCTTCATCTTCGCCATGGAAGAGTAGGATTTATACGCCAGCGGGAAGAGGACAGCCTTGATCAACAGGGTCAGTGCGATAATCGCGACGCCCATGTTACCAATATAGACGTTCAGCCAGTGCAGGACGGCAAAGATTGGCTTTGTCAGGAAGAAGAACCAGCCCCAGTCGATGGAGTCGAGAAAGCGGTCGACGCCAGAACTTTGGTAGGCGCGGATGGTGTCCCATTCCTTTGCGCCTGCAAAGAGTTGTGTAGTTACGTTTTTTCTCTGACCCGGAGCGAGTTGCCGCGTCGCAAGGACCGCTTCGGACTGGTAAATGTCACGGCGGGCGTCATATTTCACCACCGATTTGAAAGCCTCTCCGTTGCCGGGGATGAGCGTCGTCATCCAATAGTGGTCCGTGAAACCAACCCAGCCAGCGGTTTCGACACGCTCGACGGTGGCTTGCGCACCTTCCGCCGGGACCGTGTCGAGATCGGGCATATCGGTGTATTTGGTCAGTTCAAGAATTCCATCCGACATCTGGAGAGCGCCTTCGTGCAGGACAAAGAAGCGTTTCAGGTCATCAGGTTCGCCATGGCGCGCAACCACGCCGTAGGGTGCGAGGGAGACGGTGCCATCGGTGGAGTTCTCGACGCTTTGCGTGACCGTGAACATGTAATTCTCGTCCACGGCAATCGTCCGGCGGAAGATCAGGCCGGCAGGGCTGTCCCAGCGCAGTGTAATGGGCGTTTCGCCGCTTAGCTCGACGCCGCTCTCGATTGTCCATGCGGTGTTGCTGCCCGGTACATCTTCGAGGGCGAGGCCGGCAACCGGGGCCCAGCCATAGAGAACATAGTAGGGATTGGTGCCGCCGACTGGGTCAAGCATCTGGACGATGGCGGATTCCACGTCCAAACTCTCGCGATAGTCCTTCAGGCGGAGGTCATCGATGCGGCCACCGGTCAGAGAGATCGAGCCTTCGAGGCGCGCGGTGTCCAGCGGCAGGCGGGGTGCATCCTCGACCTCTTCGACAGATTCGGTCGCAGTGCTTGTCGCGCCTCCTTCCGGTGCGACGCTGGGTGCAATGGCAACCCCGTCACCAAGGGGGGCGGTCACGGCGCTTTCTGCAGGAGGCAGCACGTTGGGGTCTTCCACCTGTTCGGGAGGAGGGAAAAGAACGAACCAGACAAGGATCACGACAAAGCTCAGCGCTGTTGCCAGAAAAAGGTTCTTGTTCTGCTCATCCATTTGGGGGGCCGCCTTTCCGTTGAAAGTCACCGCTGGGTTCAAACGTCCCGCGTGGCAAAGGTCAAGCGGAATCCCCGTTATCGTGGGGACTGCGGCGGAAGGCTGCGGTTTATGGGAGGCTTGGGCCACCTTCTCGTATCAAGGTGCAGGTTTTTTGTATTGGCCGAACGCGGTGACGATCCATGGCTTGGGCTGTGTAGGTTGCGCTTTGCAATCGCGCGCCTGACATGATTGTCAGCGAACAAGGGTCTCGGCTGCTGGCATTGGCTATGCGGATCCTCGCCCCAGACGCTGGGCATCGGCAATCCGATTTGCATGCTGATGTGCCCAATCGACCAATTGATCGCCTGGCATCGGGCGGGCGATACCGAACCCTTGCACGTGATCACAGCCTAGCTGAGCGAGCAGCGCGTGTTCGCCGACGCTTTCCACACCCTCGGCCAGCGTCTCCAGCCCGAGCCGATCCGCCATACCGAGAACCGCCGCCAGCATCCTGTGTTGTTCTTCGTCGCGATCCACTCGGGTGACGAAACTGCGGTCGATTTTCAGCCGGTGCACCTTGAACCGGCGCAGTGACGTAATGGAGGCATGGCCGGTGCCGAAATCGTCCAGATCAATGTGACACCCAAGTTTCCCGAGCTCTACAATGTTGCGCGCGACGATCCCTTCTGGTGAACTGGCAATCACGGTTTCCAGAACTTCGATCCCGAGCCGCTGCGGGGTCAGACCAAAGCGGTCCAGATCCCATTGTATCCGTTCCACCAGGCGGGGATCACGCAATTCGGGGTCCGAGAAATTCACGCTGACCCGGGGAATGTCGAGCCCGGCGTTATCCCAGCTGCGCAGCGCGGTGAGAGAGTGCTGAAGGATCACTTCGCTGAGCTGCTCCATGCGACCGGCGTCTTCGAGCACGCGCAGGAATTGAGCGGGGGGAACGATGCCCCGATCCGGGTGAATCCAGCGCGCGAGCGCCTCAACCCCGGAAATCCGGCCGGTGGAGGTGCAGACCTGCGGCTGGAACCATGGTTGGATCTGCCCATTCGCAAGCGCGCGGTCCACTTCGCTTTTCAGCGATTTCTGCTCGCTATGCGCCATGCGCATGTGTTCTGACCAGGCCCGCACGGCGGAAGGCCCGTTGGCGACCGCCTCGGCGAGGGCGACCTGCGCCGCCTCCAGCAAATGATGTCCGTTGGAATCGTCTGGCAAGCGGGGGCTGCCGCAGAAACCCAGCGACGCAGAAAGATAGCGCATGGCATTTTCGATCGAGGCAGGTTCTTCGAGGGCGTTTTGCAGCCGCGTGGACAATTGCAACAGCGCCTCGAGGTCCAGCCGAAGGGAGGGGCCAAGCAGTATCAGGAAACGGCTGTCACCCATGCGTGCCGCATAGTCATCCCGGCGCAAGGTGTTCCTGAGCCGCGACAGCGTCAGATCGCGCAGCGCTTCGACCGTGGCCTCGCCTGCCCGTTGAGAGATCTCGTCCAAGCCGTCCAGTTCCACGAGGATGCAGGCCGTTGCCAGATTGGCGCCACGTGCGCGGTCAAGCGACTGCTGCGCGAGTTTCTCGGCGGAGGCGGCGTTGATGAAATCGCCGGTTGCGGTACTCGATTCGTCAATGCTGGGTGCCACGACGGCCCCATTGGCAAACAGATAGACCAGAGGTGCACCCAGGGCGGTCACGATCAGCAGGGGCTCCCCCCCGATCCAGAAGGCCGCCAGAACAAAGGCTGGAAGGAATGCAAGGGTTTGCGGGCCCTGCATGTTGCGCCGCAGCGCATTGCGCAGTTTGCCCAGTTTCCCATGTATGGCCAGTTTCATCCGCCCCGTCCTTTCCCTCGCAGCATGGACCCTAGGGGATGGGGGTAACTCGCATCTTAACGTCGCGTGCAGTTTTTGTTCTAATTGACACCATCAGTGTCACGGTGAAGCCCCGTAAAGTCGAACAGTTTCGGATCAAGCATGTGCGAAGGCCGTACATTCGTTAACGCCCGGAACATCACTTGCCGCCGGCCCGGCGCGTTCTTTTCCCAACCGTCGAGGATCTGTTTCACCTGTTGGCGCTGCAAACCATCCTGGCTGCCGCAAAGATCGCAAGGAATGATGGGATAGTTCATCGCCTTGGCGAATTTTTCGCAGTCCGCTTCGGCCACATGTGCCAGCGGGCGATAAACGAAAAGATCCCCCTCTTCGTTGACCAGTTTCGGCGGCATGGTCGCCACGCGACCACCGTGAAACAGGTTCATGAAGAAGGTTTCAAGGATATCGTCGCGATGATGGCCCAGCACCACGGCAGAACATCCCTCTTCGCGCGCAACGCGATAAAGGTTCCCGCGCCGCAGTCGCGAGCAGAGCGCACAGAATGTCCGGCCTTGCGGGATCTTGTCCACAACGATCGAATAGGTGTCCTGATATTCGATCCGGTGCGGCACGCCACGGGCTTGCAGGAATTCTGGCAGGACGGTCGCCGGAAAGCCCGGTTGCCCCTGGTCCAGATTGCAGGCCAGAAGCTCTACCGGCAACAGGCCACGCCATTGCAATTCGTACAGGATCGCCAAAAGCGTATAGCTGTCCTTGCCCCCAGAGAGACAGACCAGCCACTTGGGCGGTTTGCCGTCCACCGGCGCTTCGATCATGCCGTATTGGTCAACGGCTTCGCGGACGTTCTGGACCAGCCGCTTGCGCAGCTTCTTGAACTCCGTGGTCTTGGGGGCCCCTTGGAACAGGGGGTGAATGTCTGTATCGTCGTCCAGCATGACTGCGTCCTTAGCGATGCGCGATTTGATGACCAAGGCTTTTCTGCATGAAGTGTTTCACAACCCCTCAGTTCGCCGACCCATATCCCGGGACGCCGGTGAAGATCACCGGGTTCAGCTATGATTCGGCCTTGGTGCTGATGCGGATGAAGAACGCGGTGCGCACACGCAAAGGGTCAGATGCGAACTATGTTCTGGGAGGCGACTATCTGGTGCACTGGCGCGATGCTTCTGGCGCCTCGCACCCGATCATTGTGCCGCGGGGGATGCTGACCGATCTGACCAGTGTTCCATGGGCGTTTCGCGGCATCGTCAACCGGGTCGGCCCATGGCTGGAGGCCGCCATCGTGCATGACTTTCTCACCATTGCATGGCGGACGATGGATGGGGATGGATCTGCCGAGCGACGCAAATTTGCCGATGACATCATGTTCGCCGCAATGGAGGCGGCCGGTGTCGGAGTCCGGCGCTGGTTGATCTACGGTGGGATCCGGCTGGCGGCGCCCTTTGGCTACCCAGTGCGGGTAGATCCCGCAACGCAATCGGGGCTCTATCTGGATATCGATGCGCCCGAAGTGCTGGCGCAGCTCCCTCCGGGGTTCGGGCCGGTACCAAACGGCGACAGCCCGGCACGGGCCTGAGGCCGAAGGGTCAATCCGGCACGTTGTCGATGCCAGACCCGCCCCATGGATGACACCGTCCGATGCGGCGCAAAACCAGCCATGTGCCACGGAAAGCGCCATGTTTTTCAAGAGCTTCCATGGCGTAAGCCGAACAGGTCGGTTGAAATCGGCAGCCATGCCCGACCCAGGGCGAGCCGATCAGCCGGTAGGCGCGGATCGGCAAAGACACAACAAAAGCCATGGGACTCATGACGTGCGTCCGTGCAACTTTTGCAAGGCGCGGGTGAGTTCGGCGATCAGTGTTGTGAAGGGCGTGTCCGCTGTCTGCTGCGCGCGTCCAATCAGGACATAGTCATGATCCGCGCGCCCGTGGTGGGGCAGAACCAAACGCGCTATCTCGCGCAGGCGCCGTTTGGCACGGTTGCGCGCGACGGCATTTCCGACCTTCTTGGAGCAGGTAAAGCCGACGCGCAGTGTGTCTGCCTCGCCCTCTCCACGCTTTCGCGCCTGCAACAAAAAAGCGCCGCAAGGCACACGCCGAGCGCGCGCCGCTTTCAGAAAGTCGCTGCGTTTTTGCAGGGTCTCAAAACGTAAAGGAGCCGCCGCGGACAGGTCCGGGGCGGCTTCGATCACTGGCATGACGCAGTCGGTCTGGCTCAGGCGCTCAGCTTCTTGCGACCGCGCACGCGACGTGCGTTCAGGATCTTGCGGCCCGCTTTGGTGGCCATGCGCGAACGGAAACCGTGGCGGCGTTTGCGAACAAGGTTCGAGGGCTGAAATGTGCGTTTCATAGCGGGCTACTCCGGTCGTTGGCAGGCAAGCGCAGTCACAGGCCGACTCGCCGCCAGGGTCATTCGAAGCCCCGCGTATAGGCAAGCTCCCGTGCGTTGTCAAACCACTGTTTCAATTGCCCGACGTCCCCGGCAAAGCGGGTTCGGCGCATCCCACCCCGTGCGTTGTCTCAGATTGACCCGAAGGGGCCAAGACATATCCTGCAGCACTGCTGTGTCTTGTATTTATAAAATATTTTCAGATGGTTAATCGTCGTTTAGCAGCGAAGCCCCGGCGCAATCCAACGCTTCATGTTACAGTCATTCGTGCGCGCCAACGGCAAATGTTTCAATCTCACGGCCTCAGCGCAGGTATTCTCACGAAGACGCGTGTCCCAGATCAAGCGCCTGTGAGACCCCTGTTTTGGGGGCAGAAAGCTCCGCATGTTTTGTGCAAGTTACAAACAGACGCAGAGGCCAAACCCATGAGCGACATGACAGAACCCCGCCGTCCCGGCATACAACGACATCTTCCCCTGATCGCCATCGTCACCGGTGCGGTCGTGGGTTTCTTTACTCTTGGCGATTATCTCAGCTTTGATGCGCTGGCCGCCAATCGAGAGGCGCTGATCAGTTTCCGCGATGACAACTACCTGCTGACGCTGGCAATGTTCATGGCGGCCTATATCGTGATCGTGGCCTTCTCCCTGCCCGGGGCGACAGCGGCCACGCTGACCGGTGGGTTTCTCTTCGCCACCTTTCCGGGTGCGCTTTTCAATGTCACGGCAGCGACGCTGGGCGCCACGGGCATCTTTCTCGCGGCGCGCTTTGGTCTCGGAGAGAGGCTGTCCGAACGGATGGACACCTCCGAAGGTCTGGTGAAACGGCTCAAGTCAGGGCTGGAGGAAAACCAGTGGTCGATGCTGTTCATGATGCGTCTGATCCCGGTTGTGCCTTTCTTTGTTGCGAACCTGCTTCCGGCCTTCCTCAAGGTGCCGACCCATCGCTACGTGGTGTCGACCTTTCTCGGAATCATCCCCGGCGCCGTGGTCTATACCTCCGTCGGTGCGGGTCTCGGAGAGGTCTTTGCCAAGGGTGAAACCCCCAATCTCGGCATCATCTTCGAACCTCATGTGATCGGCCCCATCCTCGGTCTCGCGCTGCTCTCTGCGCTGCCTATCGTGATCAAGGCCCTGCGCGGCAAGAAGGACATCTGACCCATGGAAACGCTCAAGACTGATCTCCTGATCCTCGGCGCCGGATCGGGCGGCCTCTCTGTGGCCGCGGGCGCCAGCCAGATGGGCGCGGATGTGATCCTGCTCGAAGGCCACAAGATGGGTGGCGATTGCCTGAACTACGGTTGTGTTCCCTCCAAGGCGCTGATCGCTTCGGCCAAGACCGCCTATGGCCAGTCCCATGCGCTGCCTTACGGCGTCGCCAATCAGGCGCCGCAGGTGGATTATGCCGCCGCCAAGGACCACGTCGCCGACGTCATCGCACAGATCGAGCCGGTCGACAGCCAGGAGCGGTTCGAAGGCTTCGGCGTGCGTGTGATCCGGGAATTTGGCCATTTTGTCTCTGCGACCGAAGTGGAGGCAGGCCCATACCTGATCAAAGCGCGGCGCATCGTGATCGCCACCGGGTCTTCGCCCTTTGTGCCGCCAATCCCGGGGCTCGACAAGGTGCCCTACCTGACCAACGAAACGCTTTGGGAGCTGCGTGAACAGCCAAGGCATCTGTTGATCATCGGTGGCGGGCCGATCGGTATGGAGATGGCACAGGCGCACCGTCGCCTTGGTAGCGACGTGACCGTGATCGAAGGCGCAAAGGCGCTGGGCAAGGATGATCCGGAAATGGCCGAAATCGTCCTGGAGACACTGCGCGACGAGGGCATCGAAATCGCCGAAGACGCGCTTGCGCAGGAAATCCGCGGAACGGTCGGTGACATCGAGGTCGAGACAAAGGATGGCCGCGTGTTCAAGGGCTCGCACCTGCTGGTGGCCGTGGGGCGTCGTGCAAACACCGACCGGCTGAATCTCGAGGCTGCAGGAATTGAAACCACCCGCACGGGCGTCAAGGTGGACGCCAGCCTGAAGACCACCAACACCTGCGTCTATGCCATCGGCGACGCGGCGGGCGGGCTGCAGTTTACACATGTGGCGGGCTATCACGCGGGCATCGTGATCCGGTCGGCGCTGTTTGGTTTGCCTGCCAAGACCAAGACCGCGCATATTCCCTGGGCCACGTACACGCAGCCCGAACTGGCGCAGGTTGGCATGACCGAGGCAGAGGCACGCACCGCCCATGGTGACAAGCTGGAGGTCGCGCGCTTTCACTTTCACCACAACGACCGCCTGATCGCCGAGCGAAAGACAAAGGGCCTCATCAAGGTCATGGTGGTCAAAGGCAAACCGGTCGGCGTCTCCATCGCGGGGCATCAGGCGGGTGAGTTGATCAATCTCTGGTCTCTGGTCATCGCCAACGGGCTGAAAATGTCGGCTGTGTCGAACATGGTGTCGCCCTATCCCTCCGTCGGCGAGATCAACAAACGCGTGGCCGGTGCTTACTTCTCGCCAAAGTTGTTCGAAAGCGACACCGTCAAGAAAGTGGTGGGCTTTGTGCAGCGCTGGTTGCCCTGACGGGTCGATGGGTCTTGGCCGGTGGCCTTCAGCCGGCGGGCCCTGACGACGACGCCTTGATCAGAATCCCTTGGCCGGGCAACAGGTCGGCGGTCCCCCGCCTGTCCCGGCCCTGCACAGGGGTCCCGAAGGTGGTTAACCAAATCGGCCCCTTTACATGGGTCCGTGGTGCGCACAGGTTTTCCGCGCATCTGTCCTCTAGATGGTAAGTCCTTGACCATGTTGAATTCGCTCTCCGGCCGTTTCCTGATCCTCACGGTGATCTTCGTGATGCTGGCCGAGATCATGATTTTCGTGCCCTCTGTGGCGCGCTTCCGCGAGGACTATCTCCTTGCGCGCCTCGAACGGGCGCAGATCGCGTCCTTGGCCTTGCTGGCGGACGACATGCTGAGCGAAGAGCTGGAAGTGGAACTGCTGGCCAATGCTGGCGTTTTCAACGTTGCGCTGCGGCGCGACCAGATCAAGCAACTGGTGCTGTCCTCGCCCATACCGGGTGCCATCGATGACAGTTTCGACCTGAGCGACCCGATGGCGTGGACCTTGATGCGGGATGCCATGATGCGCCTGCTCGAGCCCGAGCCAGAGATCATCCGGGTGATCGGTGTGCCGTCTCTGGAAGCAGGGCAGCTGATCGAAGTGACCATGGACACCAGCGAGTTACGCCTCGCGATGCTGGATTACGGGCTGCGGATCCTTTGGCTGTCGCTGTTTATCTCCATCGTCACAGCGTCGCTTTTGTTTCTTGCGGTGCGGTCGCTGCTGGTGGCACCGATCAAGGGCGTGATCAATCACATGAAACGTTATGCCCAAGCCCCGGAAGATGCGCGGCGCATCATCACGCCAGAGGCCAGTGTCCGCGAGTTGCGAGAGGCCGAAGCCGCCCTGCAATCGCTGCAAACGCAATTGACGCAGGCGCTGCGCCAGAAAGAGCGGCTGGCCCAACTTGGCGGCGCGGTTGCCCGTGTCAGCCATGACTTGCGCAACATCCTGACCTCGGCGCAGCTCTTTACCGACCGGATCGAGATGTCCGAGGATCCGACCGTAAAGCGCATGGCGCCAAAGCTGGTGAACTCGATCACGCGCGCAGTGTCGCTGTGCGAAACCACGCTGGCCTTTGGCCGGGCAGAGGAACCCGCGCCGACGCTCACCCATTTCAACCTGTCCGAACTGACACACGAAGTTCTGGAGGCCGAGCGCCTCGCCATCGGCGACAACGCCTTGTCTCTGGCCGAGGACATCCCTGCGAGCCTCATGGTCCGCGGCGACCCGGAACAGATCTACCGCGCGCTGGGCAATCTTGTGCGCAATGCGCGCCAGGCGATCATCGCGACCGGACAACCGGGCGAAATCAGCGTCGCAGCCCGCGCCGAGGACGAGGCATGGATTGTCGATGTCAGCGACACCGGTCCGGGCCTGCCACCCAAGGCGCAGGAACATCTCTTTCAGCCCTTCCAGGGCGGCGCCCGTAAAGGGGGCTCTGGCCTTGGTCTGGCCATCGTCTCAGAACTGATAAAGGGTCATGGCGGCACGCTCTCGCTGAAACGCACGGATGAAACCGGAACCTGTTTCGAGATTCGTCTGCCAATGGGAGATGTTGGGTAATTTTCCTGCACCTCCCCCCTTGCCAAGCTGCGAACACGGGGATAGATCAAGCCCTCACGGACCGATAGCTCAGCTGGATAGAGTACTTGACTACGAATCAAGGG
>JBELMB010000180.1:0-10175 GCA_042088665.1 Sagittula sp. | reverse complement strand
CTGGTTACTACATCGACGTGGGCGCGGCAGAGATGGTCGCCGACGGGCGCATCGCGCTGCGCTCCGGTGTGACCGTGGACCGGCTGGACGCCCAAAGCGTGACCCTCGACACCGGCGAAGTGCTGCCCGCCGACGCCGTCGTCTATGCCACGGGCTATGGCACCATGACCGATTGGGTCGCCGCCCTGATCGGTCCCGAAACGGCAGAACGGGTCGGGCCCTGCTGGGGCTACGGGTCGGGCACCCGCGGCGATCCCGGTCCATGGATCGGTGAGTTGCGCAACATGTGGATGCCGACGGCGCAGCCCGGGTTATGGTTCACCGGCGGCAACCTCGCACAGGCGCGCTTTTATTCGCGCAGGCTCGCGCTTCAGTTGAAGGGGCATTTCCTGGGCCTTGTCTCTTGACCCGGCTGCCGGGCGGCGACACGAAACGGCCCCGCGTCGGCCAAAGGTGCGACGCGCACAGGGTGCCAAAGAGAGCCGAGGCGCTCTCGGGTTCACAAGCCCTACACCCCGTCGCAACACCGTCCCGGCGCACACCACCACCACGGGCATGTCGCCCCCGCAACCCAAGTGTCGCCCCGACGACGCCGAACAGGCGGCACCGCGATTGCCAACGCCATCACCGGTCGGCCTTGAATGGCCTGTTCCGGTCCAAGGCCCTCAGCGACCCATGTCTGCGCTCCGGCCCCTCAGGCAGAGATCAGACATGGTGCGCGAGGATGAAAGCGACCACGATCCGCATCACCAGAACCAGTTCCGGGAGACACAGATGAACCGTCTTGATGGCAAGATTGCCCTGATCACCGGGGGCGCGCGGGGCATGGGCGCTGCCGAGGCGCAGCTTTTTGTCAGTGCCGGGGCGCAGGTGGTCATCACCGACCGCGACATCGACGAGGGGCAGGCCACCGCCGAGGCCATCGGACCCGCTTGCACTTTTCTGCCGCATGACGTCGCGCAAGAGGCCGACTGGACGCGGGTCGTCGACCACATCGAGGCGCTCCATGGCCGCATCGACGTGCTGGTGAACAACGCTGGCATCTTTCGCGTGATGAGCACGGAAATGACCACGCTGGAGGATTGGAACCAGCTTGTTGCCATCAACCAGACCGGAACCTTCCTCGGCATCCGCAGCGTTGCCCCGGGCATGAAAGCCCGTCGGTCGGGCAGCATCGTCAACATCTCTTCCGTCGCGGGCATCGCGGCATCGTCGCGCGCACCGGCCTATGCCGCGACGAAATGGGCGGTGCGCGGGCTGACAAGATCGGCGGCGGCGGAATATGCTGGCTTTGGTGTGCGCGTGAACTCCGTGCATCCCGGGCTGATCGACACACGGATGATGGACGAGATGCGCTCCACGCGCGAGGCGCTTGATGCGCGTGTGCCGCTGGGTCGGCAGGGCACGGTCGAAGAGGTCGCCCGGATGGTGCTGTTCCTCGCCTCGGACGAGTCCAGCTATTGCACGGGCCATGAGTATGTCGTGGATGGTGCCTTGCGCGCCTGAGAGCGGGCCAGAAACCGGGCCTGAAACCGGGTCCAAGACCGCGTCCAAGACCGGGCCTGAGAGCGGGTCTGGCCATGGGCCCTCGCAGGTCACCTCTCGGGTCTGCGCGCGCCGCCCCCGCCCGTCGTGTGGGACAAGGCCCACTTGACGCTTGGTGCCCATGTGCTTGTGTCTGGACATGCAGCAAGTCCGAGAGCGTCAGACCAAATCGACAAATTCATCGGGGTGGCCTGGGTCAGGCACCGCTGCCCCTGAGGGAAACCCGGAGCGGGTTTCGCCTGACCGACATCACCGACAACCTGTGTCAGTGCGGGCCCGTTTCACAATGGGTGTGACCGCACCGCCCGGCATCTTGGCCGTCTGGTCAGAACGCCCGGTTCAAAGCGTTTCAACATTGCCGCACACGCTGAGCGCCTGCCCGGAGATATTGCCGCCCGCCGGGGAGCACAGGAACAGCGCCATATTGGCCACGTCCTGCATGCTGACCATGCGGCGCAGAGAGATCTTGTCCAGATAGGCATCACGCATGTCGTCGAAATCGCGATCCTCGGCCTCGGCACGAGCGGCGATCACGCCGTCCATGCGCGGTCCTTCGACGATACCGGGCAGGATAGCGTTCACGCGCACGCCCTCTGGCCCCATCTCGATGGCGAGGCTCTTGGTGAACCCGACGATGGCCCATTTCGACGCCGCATAGGGCGTGCGATTGGCATAGCCCAGACGCCCGGCAACCGACGCGATATTGATGATTGCGCCGCGCCCGGAGGCCCGCAGGTGCGGCGCGGCCTTGCGGGCGCAGTAGAACTGACCCGTCAGATTGATCGCAATGGTCGCCTCCCACGCGGCGGGATCGATGTCTTCGACCCGCGCCGTGGGCCCGGCGATACCCGCATTGTTCACGAGGATATCAAGCCCGCCAAAAGCTGACGTCACCTCGTCAAAGAAGGCATCCACCCCGGCGCGGTCCGAAACATCGACAACCCGCGCCGGTACGTCGGGATGTGCGGCCTGCATGGCGCTGACCGCAGTCTCGGAGACGTCAAAGACCGCGACCCGCGCACCGGCGGCGATCAGCGTGTCGGCGATGGCGCGCCCGATGCCAGCAGCGCCAGCCGAGACAACGGCGCGCAAGCCTGTCAGGTCGATCCCTCGGGCCATGTTTTCCGGGTTCGTATCGTCGCTTCCCATGGCGATGCTCCTTGTGCCGGGTCTGGCCTCTTGGCGACCCCTGTCCCCTGCTCTCCCGCGCGGCCAAAGCGGCAAAGACGGGCTTACCCCACGGACCCCAAGATCGCCGGGCCACCGTGGCGGAGGAAACCGGATTTGCCAACAGGCGCGGCGACCTGTCATGCAGAAGGTCACATTCATGCCCTGCGCCACAAGGGCAAAGGACCGCGGCCGGACAACGAGGTCAGCGGGCAACTCAGGCCATGGGCAAGGCAGCGTCCAGATGGCGCATCGCACTCCGACGAGGGACGACGCCACCAGCGCCCCTCGGCACAGGCCTGAAGGCCGCCCAACCGCTCAGGCCGGCCTTCACAGTGGTTTGATGAAACACCCCGCTCTGCGCGTCAGGCCTCGCGCAGGGCCAGAACCGCCTCGGCCAAGGCCCCGGCCCCCAGACGCACCGGGTCAGTCACGGGAAGGCCCGTTTCCTCTGCCACGGCATCAAGGGCCGCGCGGGCCGCATCCTGTGACAGATGACTGGTGTTGAGCGATACGGCGACCACCTTGGCAGGTGTCAGCGCCCCCCCGGCGGCAGCCACCGCCTCGTTCAGGGCGATGACATCGCGCAACGGCGGCACATGGACCTGATCCAGCGTATCCAGATGCGTCATGCCCGCGCGGTGACACAACACCATGGCGTTGCAGGCGCTGCCCCGGATCAGCGGCAAGGTGGCGGTGCTGCCCGGATGCAGCAGGGACCCCTGCCCTTCGACGACCAGAATGTCATGCGCCGCGGCTTGCAGGACCATGCGTTCCACCGCACCGGCGGCATGATCGACGCGGAAGGCGTCCAGCGGGATCCCGCGGCCAGTGATGGCCACCCCGGTCTGACCCGTCGCGAGGAACACCGCATCCGCGCCCTTGGCCTCCAGCGCGCGGGTCAGTTCCAGCCCGGCGGTCATCTTGCCCACGGCCATGTCGGTGCCGACCATCAGCACCCGCGTGTTGCTCCGCCCCGCCGCGCGCGCCATGGCGATGTCCGGCAACCCGCCAAGCGGCGTGCGGATGTCCCAGATCCATTGCCCCTCTGCCAGATCCGATCCAAGCCTTGGCGCAAGCTGGTCGTGCATCCCGTTGACGATGCTTAATCCGGCGGCCACGGCGGCCTCCAGCATGGCCATCCATTCTGCCGGCACCCGTCCGCCGGAGGGCGCTGTGCCCAGCACCAGGACTTCGGCGCCGCGCGCAATGGCAGCCTGCAAATCGGCAACGATGGGAACGCCGCTGTCCACGGTCGAGACATCGCGCACGGATCGACCGGCCTTGGTGCTGTCGATGACGGCAACCACCGGATTGGCCCCGTAGCGCAGGATGCCCTCGGCCATCTTGGCGTTGAGCAGGCCCATGGTGGCCTCGGCGAAGAGAGCGATGGGTTGTTTGGGATCAAGCATCGGAGCCTCCTTGCGCCATCGCGGTATCGCGAAGCACCCCGCCATGACCCGGACGGTCGGCGGGCAGGGTCACGCCATCGGAAAAGGGCGCGCCTTCCGCCGGGTCGGGGTCAAGGTTCAGATGCGAATCCAGATCGATGTAGTCAAAGAGCGCCCCGAGCGAGGCCCCCGCCGCGATCGAGATCGCGCTTTCGCCCATGCAACCGATCATCGTCTTCAGCCCAAAGGCGCGCGCCGTCGCCACGATGCGCAGCGCCTCGGTGATGCCGCCAGCTTTCATGAGCTTGAGGTTCACGCCATCGACACAATGGGCAAAGCCGGGAATGTCCTGCGAGACGCAGCAACTTTCATCGACAAAGATCGGCAGCGGCCTGTCCTTGAAGAGCTCTGGCAGTTGGTCCTCGGCGCCCTTGACCAAGGGCTGTTCGATGTATTCGACACCCTGTTCGGCCAGCCAGCCCATCATGTGCTGCGCGTCCCTGAGCGACCAGCCGCCATTGGCATCCACCCGCAGCACCGCGCCGCTGCCCGCCGACGAGGTCAGAACCGCGTCGAACATGGCCTTGTCGGCTTCGATGCCTTCGGGCGAGCCAAGTTTGATCTTCAGCGCGCGCGCGCCGCGGGCCAGCAACAAGGGCACCCGGTCGCCGACCACTTCGGGCGGGTTGATTCCCACGGTCACAGAGCTGATCACCGCACGGCGGCTCAGCCCCAGCAGGCGGTACAGGGGCAGGCCCGCGCGTTTCGCCGTCAGATCCCAGAGCGCCATGTCCAGCGCCGCCAGCGCGCAGCGCGCAACGCCCGCCGCCCGCGCCGCGGCCCATGTGTCATGGATCGACCCCGACACCCCCTTGGTGCAGAACTCCTCCAGAATGGCCTGGCCCTCGGCGGCAGTGCCCGCCCCTTCGCGGGGACCCGGGGCCATTTCACCCCAACCGGTGTGCCCCTCTGCGCTGAGACTGACAAAGAGGTTCTCCCCCCCGGTGAACTCGCCCCGGCTGATGCGCAGGGGAAACCGCTTCTTCAAGTACAGCGTATGAAAATCGATCTTCATGCCTGGCCCTCCGCGATGCCGGTCAGAAAGTTGGTCAGATTGCTGCCCAGAGCGTCAGAGACATAGCCGCCTTCCTGAACCAGAAGCAACGGCTTGCCACTGGCGGCGATGGCCCGGGCAATAGCGTGAAACCCGGGCGTTGTCACCCCGAGCCCCTTGAACGGATCGTCCTCATGGGCATCGAGCCCCAGCGCCACCACGATAACATCCGCGCCAAAGGCATCGATGCGCGCCAGCGCCGTGTCCAGCGCCTTGAGAAAGCCGCTGTCATCGGTGCCGCGCGGCAAGGGCAGGTTGAGGTTGGCACCCAGCCCGGCCCCTTCGCCGCGTTCCTGCGCATAGCCCCAGAAGAACGGATAAAAGCGTCCCGGATCGGCGTGGATCGAGACCGTCAGCACGTCGCCGCGCCCGTAAAAGACGCCCTGCGTGCCATTGCCATGGTGCACGTCCACGTCGAGGATCGCGGGACGCCGTCCCTGTGCGCGCAGGTGTTCTGCGGCGATGGCGGAATTGTTCAGAAAGCAAAAGCCCCCCGCAAGGTCGCCAAAGGCATGATGCCCCGGTGGGCGACACAGCGCATAGGCGGCCTTGGCGCCTGCGGTCAGTGCCTGCGCACCGCTGAGCGCGCTCTGCGCCGACCAATATGCCGCCTCCCATGTCTGGCCCGAAATCGGACAGGCGGTGTCCGCCTGATGGTAGCCCGCCTGCCCCACCGCAGAAAGCGGATAGCCATTGCTGCGGGCGGCGGGATGAATGTTGGGAACCACTTCCGCACCCGCCCCGTCGATGCGTTGCCAGCGCGGGTAGATGGTGCGCAGAAAGGTCAGGTACTCTGCCGTGTGGATTGCCGCGATGGGCCCCATGCCAAGGTCACCGGGCGCCTCGATCGCGCAGCCCGCGGCCTCGGCCCCGGCCTTGAGGATATCGACACGGGCGGGCACCTCCGGGTTGGGCAGGATGGTGCCATTGGCCATGAAGTGTTTGGGATCATGCCGGCTTTGCCGAGGGTCGAGAAAGGCCTTCATGCCGCAGCCCCCGCGGCGAGCAGAGCGTCGAAACCTGCGCCGCTGAGCGCCGCGCGGTTGTCGGTCGTGCTGATCCGAAATCCGATATGTCGGTAGAAATCCATCGCTTCCGTGCTTTCGCTATAGACATTGAGGTAAAGCGCCCGGGCCTGCCAGCGCCTGCGGCCCTCAACGGCAGCCGCCGCCAGCAGCCCCCGGCCAAGCGCGCGCCCACGGGCCTCTTTGGCCACCCAGAGGTCAGAGACATAGACGCAAGGGTGGCCCAGAACAGTCGACAGGAACGGGCTGCACAGCACCGCTCCGAGCGGTGGCACGCCCGGCCCCGCCAACAGGCAGACCGAATGCGCGCGCGGTCCGAACAAGGCGTCATCCATCATGTCCGGCGTGGCCATGAACGGGTCCTTGAGATCGATGGCCAATGCGGCCATGGCGGCCATGACGGGTTTGAGGTCATCGCCCGTGGCGATGCGGATCTTTGGCAGTGGCGGTTTTGCGGCGGCCCCGTCGTCAGAAGCGGACATTGGTTGCCCCCTTCAGGCCCAGCATCTTGCGCACCTCGGACGGGCTGGCAACCGCGCGGCCCAACCCCTCGACGAGAGTGCGCACCTTGGTCACCTGCTCGGCGTTGGAACGCGCGAGAACGCCACGCGACAGGAACAGGCTGTCTTCGAGCCCGACACGCACATGCCCGCCCATCCCGGCGGCCATCAGCGCCAGCGGCATCTGCTGACGCCCCGCCGCCAGCACGGAGAACTGGTAGTCATCCCCAAAGTACTGATCCGCCAGCCGTTTCATATGGGTGAGGTTCTCCGCAGAGGGGGCCATGCCCCCAAGAACACCAAACACGAACTGCAAGAAGATCGGCCCAGGCACCAGCCCGCGGTCGACGAAATGCTTCAGCATGGTCAGATGGCCGGTGTCGTAGCATTCAAACTCGAACCGCGCGCCACGCTCGGCCCCCATGCGCTGCAAGACACCGGCAATGTCGCGCGGCGTGTTCTTGAACACCAGATCGTCGGAGTTCTCGAGAAAGGGCTTTTCCCAGTCGAACTTCCACACACGCTCACGCGCGGCCATCGGGTAGAGGGCAAAGTTCATGGTGCCCATGTTCAGCGAACACATCTCCGGTTCGGCCTGCAACGGCGCGGCGAGCCGTTGATCCAGCGTCATCACTGCGCTGCCGCCGGTGGTCATGTTCACGATGGCATCCGTGCGTGCCTTGATGTCAGGCAGGAAGGCCATGTAATGCGCCGGATCCGCCGAGGGACGGCCATCGGCCGGGTCGCGAGCGTGCAGGTGCAGGATCGACGCGCCTGCCTCAGCCGCACCCACCGCCTGATCGGCGATGTCCTGCGGCCGGTAAGGCAAGGCGTCGGACATGGTGGGCGTATGAATGGAGCCCGTGACAGCGCAGGTCAGAATCATCCTGGACATCAGCGCGGCATTTCACCAAGGAACCGATCCAGCGATGTGGTCAGCTTTTCCATGATTTCGTCAATCTGCGCCTCGGTGCAGATCATCGGCGGCGCCACGAGGAAGTGATCCCCTTCGAGCCCGCCACGGGTGCGGCGCGCATAGATGATCAGGCCGTTTTCATAGGCGATCTCGACCAGCCGGTCGTAGGCGTTCAAATCCTTTGGCAAGGGGGCCATTGTCTCACGGTCAGAGACCAGTTCGAACGCCATCAGGAGCCCCTTGCCCCGCACGTCGCCGATGATCTCGTAACGCTGCATCAGCGCCTCCAGACGGGCTTTGAGCGTCTTTCCCATGGCGACGGCGTTCGACATCATGTCCTGTTCAGCGATCTCGTCCAGCACGGCCAGACCCGCAGCACAGGCCAGCGGGTTGCCGCCATAGGTGAAGCCATGCAGGTAGTTGGCCGCATCCAGCACCGCCTCGGCCAGCGGCGCGCGCAGGATCACCGCGCCCAGCGGCATGTACCCGGCGCCAAAGCCCTTGGACAGCGTGATCAGATCCGGCACCACCCCCCAGAGATCCCCGGCAAAGAAGGTGCCCACGCGCCCCCCGCCCGAGATCACTTCGTCATGGATGAGCAGCACGCCGTAGCGGTCGCAGATCTCGCGGATGCGCACCATGTATCCTGCTGGCGGCACCAGCGCGCCGGTCGAGGCGCCTCCGATCGGTTCGTGCAGGAAGGCCAGAACGGTTTCGGGACCTTCGCGCAGGATCTGTGCCTCCAGCATGTCGGCGTAGTGATGGCCCGTGGCGGGATCCTCCAGATCCAGCCCGTCCAGATAGGCGCGCGGGGCCGGGATCTTGGGCATCTGGACCATCATCGGATCAAATGGCGCCGACATCGGCGCATAGCCCGACACACCCAGCGCCCCCAGCGTGCAGCCGTGGTAGGCCGGAAAGCGCGAAATCACTTTCCAGCGCTGCGCCTGACCCGTGGCCAGAGCATGGCATCGGGCGAGTTTCAGCGCGCTTTCGACGGCCTCTGATCCGCCCGAGGTGTAGAATACCTGATCCAGATCCGCCGGTGCGATCTGTGCCAATCGGGTGGCGAGACGCTCTGCCGGGTCGGTCTCGAAATGCAGGCGCATCCCGAAGGTGGCGTTCTGCATCTGCGCCTGCATCGCGGCCAGCACTGCGGGGTTGCCATGGCCGATGTTGCAGGTCATCGGCCCCGAAGAGCCATCAAGGTAGCGTTGGCCCGCGCTGTCCCAGAGGTAGATCCCCTCTGCCCGCACCATCTGCGCCTTGCGTCGTCGCGCGCCCCAGAACAGGTTGGTGCCCTGCATTGCGCCTTGAACGTCTTGCTGCATCACGCCACCCAGAACGCCTTTTCGAGATCGTTGAAATCCGAAGACGGGCCTTCGAACTTGTTGCGCCCCAACTCGAGCACATAGACGTAGTCCGCCACCTTGAGCGCGTGGCGGATTTCCTGATCCACCAGCAGGATGGTCAGTTTTTCCTTCTTGAGGTCGATGAGCATCTCGTAGACCTCCTCGGCGAGCATCTTGGACAGCCCTGCGGTGGGTTCGTCTACCAGCAGCATGCTGGGCTCTGCCATCAGGGTGCGCCCGATCTCGACCATGCGCTGCTGACCGCCGGAGAGTTCTCCGGTGACTTGCTTGCGCTTGTCCTTGAGGATCGGGAAACGGTCATAATTCGCCTCGACCTTGCGGCGCACCTGCTTGGTATCGCGCCGGAAGGTCCAGCCGCCAAGCTCGAGGTTTTCCTCGACCGTCATATCCTTGAACACGCCGGGTTGCTGGGGGATGTAGGCCAGCCCGCTGCGGATCTTTTCATGCGGGGGGATGTGCAGGATGCTTTCGCCATTCAGCAGGATATCGCCCTTGTTGGGTTTCAGAAAGCCGAAGGCGGCCTTGAGCGCGGTGGATTTGCCCACGCCGTTGGCGCCGAGAATGGTCGTGATCTGTCCCTTGCGGGCCTTGAGATCAAGGTCCGACAGGATGTTGAGATCGCGGTAGTACCCGACCGAAAGGTCGCGCATTTCGAGGACAGTTTCGGTCATGTGCGGCCTCTCATTTGGGGGGCGCTGCCCCCGTCGCCCATCGGGCGACTCCCCCGGAGTATTTTGGAAACAGAGAAGCCGAAATGGCGGGTCATGCGGCGTCCTCCTCGTCTGAGCCGAGATAGGCCTCGATCACCGTCGGATCGTTCTTGACCGTCTGCGGATCGCCATCGGCAATCAGGTCCCCGAAGTTCAGCACCAGAAGACGTTCCGACAGCGAAAAGATCGCGTCCATCTGGTGGGAGATCAGCACGATCGCCTTGCCCTCTGCCTTCATGCGCCGGATCGTGGCGTAGATCACTTCCATCAGTTTGGGGTGGACCCCGGCAAAGGGTTCGTCGAGGATGATCACATCGGGGTCGAGCATCAGGAGACGCCCGAGTTCCAGCAGCTTTTGCTGGCCGCCCGACAGGGCCTGCGCGTATTCGTTGCGCAGGTGGTCGATGGTCAGGAAGGACAGCACCTCATCCAGA
>JBELMB010000179.1:0-10221 GCA_042088665.1 Sagittula sp. | reverse complement strand
GGGTGCGCAGGCCTGTGTCATCACCCTGCCCGACAGCATCGCATGGCTGCTCAACATCCGCGGCAGCGACATCCCCCGCAATCCCGTGCCGCATGGGTTCGCCATCCTGCACGCCGATGCCACGGTCGATCTTTTCATGGCGCAGGCCAAGCTCACGGATCTTGGGGATCATCTGGGCGCCTCGGTGCGCTGCCATGCGCCAGAGGCCTTTTTGCCCGCACTCAGGGCGCTGGAGGGTCCCGTCCAGGTGGATCCCGCGAGTTGCCCGATGGCCGTGATCGCCGCCTTGAGCGAGATCACCGAAGCCGAGGATCCCTGCCTGCTGCCCAAGGCGTGCAAGACCGCCGCCGAACTCGACGGGGCCCGCAGCGCGCATCTGCGCGATGCCTGCGCCATGGTGCGCTTTCTCGCCTGGCTCGACGCCACGCCGCCCGCCCAGTTGACCGAAATCGATGTGGTCACGCAGCTTGAGGGAGAGCGCCGTGCGACCAATGCCCTGCGCGACATCTCGTTTGACACGATCTCTGGCGCCGGACCGCATGGCGCTGTGGTGCATTACCGCGTGACGCAGGCCACCAACCGCCGCCTCGCCGAGGGCGAATTGCTGCTGGTGGATTCGGGCGGGCAATATGTTGACGGCACCACCGATATCACCCGCACCGTCCCGCTGGGCGCTCCCCTGCCGGAACACCGCGCCGCTTTCACCCGGGTGCTACAGGGCATGATCGCCATCTCGCGCTTGCGGTTCCCGAAAGGCATGGCCGGTCGCGATCTGGACGTGCTGGCGCGGGTCGCGCTTTGGCAAGAGGGGCTGGACTACGGCCATGGCACCGGCCACGGCGTCGGCGCTTACCTGTCCGTGCACGAGGGGCCGCACCGTCTGGCCCGCACCGGCACCGTCCCGTTTGAGACCGGCATGATCCTGTCGAACGAGCCCGGTTTTTACCGCGAAGGTGCCTTTGGCATCCGCATCGAGAACCTGATCGTGGTCGAAGAGGCCCCCGCCCTCCCCGGCCAGACCGTCGCGCAGATGCTGCGCTTCGAGACACTGACGCTGGTGCCCATCGACACCCGCCTCGTGGACACAGAACTGCTCACCCGCGCGGAGCGGGACTGGCTCAACACCTATCACGCAGAGGTGCTGTCGCGGCTTTCAACACATGTGGAGGGCCCGGCGCTGGACTGGCTGACGCAAGCCTGCGCAGCCATCTGACACACAATCTGATACGTTATTGTTACACAGCCCGTGCCACAGGGGACGGGATCACGACGAGGAAGCTCACCATGACCAAGCACATCACGATCACACCGGCCGACGGCACATGGGTTGTTCGCGCAGGCGGCGCCGTTCTGGGCGAATCGAGCCGCGCCTTGGAACTGGTCGAAGGCAGCTATCCCCCGGTGATCTATTTCCCGCGCGAGGACATTGGCATGGCGTTCCTTGAACAGACCGACCACGCCACAACCTGCCCGCACAAGGGCACCGCGACCTATTTCTCGATCATGTCGAAATCCACGACTTATGAGAACGCGGCATGGTCCTATGAGGCCCCGCTGGACGAGATCAGCCAGATCGCAGGCCACCTCGCCTTTTTCGATCAGGACGACGTCACGGTCGAACAGATCTGAGCCACTGAAGAAAAGACAAGGCGCGCAGCACCGGTCCGGACAGCAACGCCGCGCAGCATGTCATGGCCGTGAAAGATCCTGCATATCAAATCCGTAGCGGGTCAAATTGCTGTCCAGCGGCGGCAATCCCTTGCGTGCCGGATGGTCCGCAAGAAAGACCAGAACGGCCCGCGCCGCGGGCACGGGATCCCCGATGCCGCCGCGCACAACGGTGATACGCCGCCGGTCGCTTGTCCTCAACCGCAGGTTATAGGCCGTTCTGTCGCGCCCCTGAGGTGTGCCGTTGCGCGTCGCCGCGCTGACCGTGCCGGTCGCAATCCCGACAGAGACCAGATCCGCCACCGGCACCTCCTCGCGCTTGACCCACAGGCCCTGCAGAATGCCACGGGTCTCGATCACGACACAGTCGCTCTGCGCCGAGGCGATCAGCCGCGTCTCGCCATAGCCGACGCCCGCCATGATCAGAAGACAGACCGCCAGCACGGATCCGAACCCCCACGCCACGCCAAGGGCCGCCCGCCCCCCGGCCCGACTCCCCTCGACGGTGACCGTGGCGAAGAACCCGATGCCCGCCACCAGCAGGATCACGATATAAAAGCCGGCGTTGCTGCTCACCACGTCAAGCGTTCCGGGCGCGCTCTGCACCTCTGCCACGCGGGTGCCCAGAACCCGGTCCAGACCAAACAGCAGGCCGGTCAAGACACCCGCCGTGGATCCGGTCAGAGCCGCGGCCAAAGCGGTCAAGAATGCTCTTCCTCTGACACGGCCGCCAGAGCACGATTATAGGCCTTCAGGGCATCAACGTGGAAAAGCGCCCCCTGCAGGACCGGCGCGCCTTCGACGATGGTGACCACCGGCAGAAAGGCCACGCCAGAGCGGTCGAACATCGGCAGTGCCACCTCCAGCGTGGCGTCACTGCGCAGGAAAATCCCCTGATCGACCATCTTGCGACAGGTTTCCTCATCCGCGGCCCCCGGATCCATGGGTTTGCGCATCACGCCCATGACCCGGAACATCGCCAGCAGATAGGCCTGTGGCCCCGCCGCCAGATGCACGTTGCGCCGTTCCAGCTGGGTCAGAAAGAAGGACCGATCCACCACCCGGCTCGCCACCGCCGTCGACATGGAGACAGAGACCATCACGGCCAGCCCCGTCTGCCAGTCCCCGGTCAGCTCGAACACGATCAACGTGGTGGAAATCGGCGCGCCCAGCACCGCGGCCGCCACCGCTCCCATCCCTGCCAGCGCATAAAGCGTGAAGGCCGAAGACATCTCCGGAAAGACCCCGGTGGCGATATGGCCAAAGGCCAGACCGGTCAGCGCCCCGACCATGAGCGCGGGTGAAAACACGCCTCCGCCCATGCGTCCGGCCACGGTGATCGACACCGCCAGCACCTTGAGCACGGCAAAGATCAGCGCCTCATGCAGCAACAAGCCACCGGTCAGCGCACGCGATGTCGTCTCGTAACCGACGCCGATGATATGCGGAAAAAAGATCGCGATCCCGCCCAGCATCAGCCCCGCCAGCGCCGGCCGCAGCCAATGCGGCAGGTTCAGGCGTTTCTGAACTTCGGTCTCGAGGTCATCGGCAAAAAAGATCGACCGCATCATGATGACCGCCACGACGCCACAGACCAGCCCCAGCAGGAAAAACGCAGGCAATTCAAGGTAGAATTCGACCGTGGTCGTGCCGGGCAGCGTGAACTCCGTCACGTCGCCATAGACCAGCCGGTTGATGACCGTGCCCGCCGCGCTTGCGACAACGATGGGTGCAAAAGCATGCAAGGCAAAATGGCGCAGGATCACTTCGAGGGCAAAGAGCGCGCCGGCAATCGGCGCGTTGAACGAAGCAGAGACCGCCGCCGCCACCGCGCACCCCAGCAGGTCGCGCCCGGTGATGCCATCCACCTGCAGCTTGTTCGCCACCCAGGTCGAGGCCAGCGCAGCCACATGCACCACCGGCCCTTCCCGACCGGTCGACCCGCCAGTGGACAGGGTGATCCATGAACAAAACACCGAAGCGACCCCGGCCTTGCGCTCCACCCGCCCATCATTGAGCGCCGCGCCCTCGATGACATCCGCAACAGAGCGCACGCGCCCGTCCGGCGTGAACCGCTGCAGGATAAAGCCGACGGCGATGCCGCCCAAGGCGGGAATCAGCAGCACCCAATACCAGGACAACTGGCCCGCCCAACTGTGCAGTGCGTTCACGTCATCGGTGCGGTAGACAAGACTTTGCAGAGTTTCAATCGCAGCGCGAAATCCAATCGCGGCAAGACCGGATACGACGCCAAGGCCCAGCGCGATGAACCAGAAACTGATCTGGCCCGGCCCATTGTGGCGCACCATATCCCAGCCACGCGACAAATCCCGCGCGATGGCGCCCAGGTGTTGCCTGATCAACCCCGACACTTGCGTTTCCTCCGATCCCGCGGCTTCCCCGCACGTGCTCCATTGGGTAGTCTCAATTCTGTTAGCATAGGGAGACCAAACATGCCCGCACAGAAGGCGCTAGATGACTTGCAGGACTTCCTAGGCGAACGGCTCAGCCGGTCCAAGTCCGATCTCACCGCACATGGCGGCTCGGAGACATATTTTGCGCCCATGCCCCCGGATGCCGTAGCCTATCCCGAGACCCCGCAGGAAGTGCTGCGGATCGTGTCGATCTGCGCCGAAAACGGCGTACCGGTGATCGGCTGGGGCACCGGCACATCGCTGGAAGGGCAGGCTCAGGCGGTTCAGGGCGGTGTCAGCGTCGACTTCAGCCGCATGAACAAGGTGCTGGAAATCCGCGCCGCGGACATGGACGTGACCGTGCAGCCCGGTGTCACGCGTGAGGCCTTGAACGAGGAGCTGCGCGCCACGGGCCTGTTCTTCCCGGTTGATCCCGGCGCGAATGCCTCCCTGGGCGGTATGGCGATGACCCGCGCTTCGGGCACGACAACGGTCCGTTACGGCACGATGAGGGACAATGTGCTGGGCCTCGAAGTTGTCCTCGCCTCCGGGGAGATGATTCGCACGGGCACCCGCGCGCGCAAGACCTCTGCCGGATACGATCTGACCGCGCTGTTTGTGGGCTCCGAGGGCACGCTTGGCCTCGTGACCGAACTGACGCTGAAACTGCACGGTATCCCGGAATCGATCTCGGCCGGGATCTGCGCCTTTCCCGACATGGCATCCGCCACCGCGGCGGTGATGGAAACCATCCAGATGGGCTTGCCCATGGCCCGGATCGAGTTCGCCTGTGCCGAAACCGCGCGCGCCTTCAACACCTATGCCGGGACCGATATGGCCGCCGCGCCGCACCTTATGGTCGAGTTTCACGGCAGCCCGGAGTCCACGGCGCAAGATGCCGAACGCTTTGGCGAGATCGTCGCCGACCACGGCGCCTCCCCCTTTCGCTGGTCCACCCGCGAAGAGGAACGCCGCGCGCTCTGGGCCATGCGGCACAACGGCTACTACGCAATCCTCGCGCTGCGCCCCGGCGCGCGCGGTTTGGTGACCGACATCTGTGTGCCAATCAGCCAGTTGGCCCGTGCGGTCGAGGAAACCGAAGCCGATATTGCGGCCTCATCCCTTCAGGGACCGATCTTGGGTCACATGGGGGACGGCAATTTCCACGCCATCCTGCTGATCGACCCGGATGCCCCGGAAGAGCTTGCCGAAGCCAAGGCGCTCTCCGCGCGCATGGCGGAACGTGCTTTGGCGCTTGGCGGGACCTCCACCGGGGAACATGGTGTTGGCCTCGGCAAACGGGGCTTCATGCAGGCGGAGCACGGCGGGGCCTGGGACGTGATGGGCGCGCTGAAGACAGCGCTTGACCCCGATAACATCATGAACCCCGGCAAGTTGGTGCGAGGCAACTGAACAGCGCGCCAAGCCTTTCAAAACAAAAGACAGTCACGGGGATAGCCCCTCGCCTGCGCGCCTCGGACAAGACCCTGTTTTCCGACAGGCATGGTCTGACTGCATCGACAGGGCCACCCCGTCAGGACCGCGGCTCAAGACAACGGCCGTCAGATCGCCCTGTCCCGGGCGCCCGCACCGTTCGCCCAAGGCTTCCTGTCACCCCGCCGCTCCGGCGTACCGAACCCAAAGCGCAGTGACTGAATTGGTCCCTGTTCAACGAAGTTTAACCGAATCGCCCAACAATAAAGGGCGGTAGGGAGCGGGAAACTCGGCAGCCGGGCAAAACGGCAATCAGGCCATGACTTGACCCGCGTCGCGTCTCCCGACAGCCTCAAGCCAGCGCCCAAAAAACCCGTGAAAACAAGGCCCCGCCACGCATACCGGTGGCCCCCATGACATAAAACCGACGCCCCAGTCCGGCGTGACAAAACACCAGCCAATCCTGAACCGCATCGGCGCACACCGCTCTAGCCAGTCAATAGCGCCCGCGCCGCGGCCCGCGCGGCATCCGTCACCACGTCCCCCGACAGCATCCGCGCGATCTCTCCCTCGCGGTCGCCATGCCCAAGCGGCACCACTTCGGACAGGGTCATCTCTCCTTCGACCCGCTTCGCCACCCGCCAGTGATGTGCCCCCAGCGCCGCCACCTGCGGCGAATGGGTGACCACCAAGACCTGTCCACCCTCGGCCAATGCCTTCAACCGCCGCCCGACCGCATCCGCCGTGGCGCCGCCCACGCCGCGGTCGATCTCGTCAAAGATCATGGTCACGCCGCGACCGGTCTCGACGCTCAGACAGACCTTCAACGCCAGCAAGAACCGCGACAGCTCCCCGCCAGAGGCAATCTTGTTCAATGGGCCCGAGGGCGCACCGGGGTTTGTCGCCACACGAAAACTCACCGCGTCGCGCCCCTCCGGCCCTTCGGGCGCGGGCTCCACCACCGTTTCAAACCGCGCGCGCCCCATCTTCAGCGGCTCCAACTCGGCGGCCACCGCCACGTCCAGCCGCACCGCCGCGTCGCGCCTCAGATCCGTCAGCGCCTGCGCTGCCGCGTCAAAACCCGCCTCCGCCGTCCGCACCTTTGCAGTCAGTTCGGCGATCTGGCTCTCGCCCGCATCCAGCGCCGCCAGCCGCGCCGACAGGGTCTCTGACAGGCCGGGCAAATCATCCGGTGCAACGCTGTGTTTGCGCGCCAGGCCCCGCAGCGCAAAAAGCCGCTCTTCGGTCTCTTCCAACTCCATCGGGTTGAAGTCCAACGCCTCAAGGCACTCCGCCACGCCGTTCGACGCCTCGTCCAGCTCCGCCATGGCGCGGGTCAGCGCGTCGATCGGCGCGTCCAGCCGTCCCTCCGCCTTGTCCGACACGCCCTCCAACCAGCGCAACGCACCGGCCATCGCACCCTCTGCCCCGTCATAGCCAAGCGCGGCAGAGGCCTGCCCGATGTCGGCGCGGATCTTCTCCGCCCCCTGCATGGTGCGCCGCCGCGCATCCAGCACCGCCTCTTCGCCCGGCTCCGGGGCCAGTTGCGTCAGTTCCGCCACCGCGTGGCGCAGGAAATCCTCTTCCTCGCGCACAGCGTCGAGCGCCTTGCGCGCCACAGCCAAGGCCTTGCGCGCGGCGCTCTGTCCGCGCCAGGCCAGACGCACGGCCTCTGTCGCGGGGTCCGCACCGGCATAGACATCAAGGATCGCGCGGTGCCCCTTTGGGTCCAGCAGCCCGCGGTCGTCATGCTGGCCGTGCAACTCCACGAGGCATTCCGAAAGCCGCCGCAGCACTTCGCCAGAGACGCGCCGGTCATTCACCCAGCCCGTCTTGCGCCCATCCACGGTGTTGATTCGCCGCAGGATCAGGTCCCGCCCGGCAGGCAGCCCCGCCTCTTCCAGAACCGCTTGCGCCGGGTGCCCCTCGGGCAGGTCGAAAACTGCGACAACTTCGCCCTGTGCCGCCCCGGCGCGCACCAGTTCCGCCCGCCCACGCCAGCCGAGGACAAAGCCGAGGCTGTCCAGAAGGATAGACTTCCCGGCCCCGGTTTCCCCGGTCAAGACATTGAGACCCGGCTGGAATTCGAGATCCAGCCGGTCAATGATCAACATGTCGCGGATTTCAAGCGCACGCAGCATCGGTCACTCCGTAGGGCGTTGCCACCCTGTTCAACCGGCGACCTTTACAGCCACTCGCCCTTGATCATCTGGCGGTACACCGCCCCCAGCCAGTTGCCTTCAAAGGCCTTGGGCTCCAGCCCCTGCTTCGTCAGCAGTTTGTGGCTGTCCTCGTACCAATCCGTGGACTGGTAGTTGTAGCCGAGAATCGCCCCCGCGGTCTGCGCTTCCTGCAGCAACCCAAGCGACAGGTAGCCCTCCACCAAACGGTGCAGCGCCTCGGGCGTGTGGGTCGTGGTCTGGAAATCCTCCACCACAACGCGGAACCGGCTGATCGCCGCGCCAAAGTGGTCGCGCTTCAGATAATAGCGCCCGATCTCCATCTCCTTGCCGGCAAGGTGGTCAAACGCGAGGTCGAACTTCAGAATCGACGAGCGCGCATATTCCGTGTCCGGGTAGCGCTCGATCACGGCGCGCAGGGCCTGCAACGCCTGAAAGGTCAGCCCCTGATCGCGGCCCACCAGTTCGATCTGGTCGTAATAGCTGAGCGCCAGCAGGTATTGCGCATAAGCCGCATCATCATCCGCCGGATAGAAATCGATGAACCGCTGCGCCGAAGAGCGCGCGTTCTCGTAGTCCTTGTTCTTGTGGTGGGTAAAGGCCTGCATGATCAGCGCCCGCTTTGCCCAATCGGAATAGGGGTAAAGCCGCTCGACCTCGCCAAAGTAGAACGCGCCATCCTCGTAGTCGCGGCGCGACACTTCGTATTCGGCCCGCTCAAAGATCTGCTCAGCGGTGAAAGCATCCAGAGGCTGGCCACCCGGGCCCACGTCCTTGCTCCGCAATTCGCTGCAACCGGACAGGGTCAGCGCCCCCAGTCCCACAGCGATGATCAGCGCCCGCGATGTACCCCCAGTCATGCGACCTACGTCCCCTGCTCTTTCCGTGGCCCGTTGCATAGGACCGCAATCCCTCCGGGTCTAGCATATAATGCGCGGGGGCAAAACGCCTTAACGGGGATCAAAACGACTCTGACCTGCAAGATCTTGCCGGTCGTGACCCGCGAACCGCAACAATTGCCGTCAGGCCACAGCCGGGATCTCGTCCCGGTCCACGCCAGCGCCCGGCAATTGTGCCGCTTGCGCCTGATCGCACAGCACCATGAGGAAGGCATCCGGCGTCTCGAAAAGCGCGTGCAGAAGGGCGTTGGTCATGGCGTGACCCGCCTTGTGCCCCTCGTAAAAGCCGAGAATCGGTGCGCCTGCCAGCGCGAGGTCACCCAGCGCATCCAGCATCTTGTGGCGCACGGCCTCATCCGCGTGGCGCAACCCGCCCGGGCTGAGCACCTTGTCGCCATCGACCACGACGGCGTTCTCCAGCGTGCCGCCAAGCGCCTTTCCGGCCCTGCGCATCGCATCGACATCCGCCGCCCGACAAAACGTCCGGCTGTCAGACAGTTCCCGCACGAAAGCGCCATTGGCGAGGTTCATGCGCTTTTCCTGACGGCCAATGGCCCGGTCGGCAAATTCGATGTGAAAGGCCATGGACAGACCCTGCCCCGGCTCCGCGGGCGACAGCCGCGCCCAGCCCTTGGAGGTATGCACGGACACCGGCGTCAGCACCTTGATCGCGCGCACAGGCGCTGTCAGCCGCCGCACGCCAGCATTCAGGATGCCGCGCACAAAAGGCACGCTGGATCCATCCAGAATCGGCGCCTCGGGGCCGTCTATCTCGATCAGCGCGTTGTGCACACCGCATCCGGCCAGCGCGGCCATCACGTGTTCGACAGTGGACACCGCCACACCGGCGGCATTCACGATCTGCGTGCACAGCGGCGAGGTTTCGACCACGTCCCAGCGTGCCGGGATCAACCGGTCGCCCAGTGCAATATCCATCCGCTTGAACCAGATCCCGTGCTCGGCAGAGGCCGGACGGATCGTCAACTGCGCTGGCGCGCCAGAATGCAGGCCCACGCCTTTGAAGGTGATTGCCGAACGAATGGTGGTTTGCACGAAGCTGTCCCTGATTTACCGCGCCCCCCATGTCCCAGGCACGGCTTTGGTTTGTGGATAAGGGAGAGCGTTCCTGGGTCTCAAATCAAAGATTGCAACCGAGTGAAACATCTTAACGCGCGTATAAGCAAGCGCCCGCGCAGATGCCGGATCCTTTGAACCAAGCCCTTGGAATCGAACCATTAACCGCGGCTGGTCAAAAAAGATATCCACAGAGCGGAAATCGCCGATTTCAGGCATGAATGACAGCTTTGCAACACCCGGACCCGGCTTTTTCCACGCCAAAGGTGAGAATCTCTCGTCCCCATGGCGCCCTGCATCTGTGCTCAAATCGCCCTTTTGCGGCACGCCGACGCGGCGAAACCCGGGCGTTTCAGCCTCACATGAGGATCGCAACCCGACTTGAAACGCCCGATTTCAGACGCGGATCGACCCGACCAAACCCGCCAACACCGCGGCCACCGACCAGCACCACAGCCCCGACCAAAAGAAAAACGCCCCCTGTTTCCAGGGAGCGCCTTCCACGAGGGTCTTCTTGGTCGGGGTAAACTCAGTTTGCCTGACGGCGCAGGA
>JBELMB010000025.1:14913-44552 GCA_042088665.1 Sagittula sp. | reverse complement strand
CTCGCGGCCATCCAGGAGGCCGCCGAGGCGGCAGAGCGAGACCTGGGGGTGACCCTGCGCGGCATCGTCACCTGCATTCGCCATTTCGGCCCCGACAAGGCCCGGCCCGCAGCGCTGTGTGCGGCGGAAACGGCAGGCGACTGGATCGTGGGCTTTGGCATGGGCGGGGATGAGCGCAAGGGCAAGCAACGCGATTTTGGCTGGGCCTTCGACTGCGCCCGCGAGGCCGGGCTGCATCTGACGACCCATGCCTGCGAGTGGAATGGCCCGCAGGAAGTGGTGGACGCGGTCAATGATCTGGGCGTGACGCGCATCGGCCATGGCGTGCGCGCGGCCACGGACCTTGCCGTCGTGGACATGCTGGCCGAACGGGAGATCACGCTGGAGGTCTGCCCCGGGTCGAACGTCTTTCTCGGGATCTATCCGGGCATCGCCGCACATCCGATCAACATGCTGCGGGAACGTGGCGTGAAGGTCACCATCTCGACCGACGATCCGCCTTTCTTTCATACCTCCCTTCGGGATGAGTATGCGGCCCTTGCACAGGCCTTCGGATGGGACGAAGAGGTGTTCACCGCCATCAACCAGACTGCCCTCGAGAGCGCCTTTTGCGACGCTGCCACACGTGAGGCGGTCCAGAAACGATTGGAGCGCTCCTGATGGACCAGCATTTGACCGTCGTCGACCACCCCCTCGTGTTGCACAAGCTCAGTCTGATGCGCGCAAAGGATACCTCCACGGCCTCGTTCCGGCAGCTCCTGCGGGAGATCAGTCATCTGCTGGCCTATGAGGTCACGCGCGCGCTGCCGATGACCACGCAGACCATCGAGACACCGATGTGCGAGATGCAGGCCCCGATGATCGAGGGCAAGAAGCTCGCGCTGGTGTCGATTCTGCGGGCTGGCAACGGGCTGCTGGACGGGATCCTCGACCTGATCCCGGCCGCGCGCGTTGGCTTTGTCGGTCTTTATCGGGATGAGGAGACGCTCAAGCCTGTCCAATATTACTGCAAACTGCCCGCAGAACTGGAGGATCGGGTGACCATTGTCGTCGATCCCATGTTGGCCACGGGGAACTCTTCTGCGGCGGCAATCGACCTCGTGAAGGAGAAAGGCGCAAAGGACATCCGATTCCTGTGCCTTTTGGCCGCACCCGAAGGTGTACAAAGAATGAAGGAAGCACACCCGGATGTGCCTGTTGTGACCGCTGCGCTGGATGAACGGTTAAACGAATTGGGCTACATTGTTCCCGGATTAGGC
The DNA here is from genome assembly GCA_042088665.1 of Sagittula sp. Classification (GTDB taxonomy): domain Bacteria; phylum Pseudomonadota; class Alphaproteobacteria; order Rhodobacterales; family Rhodobacteraceae; genus JBELMB01. The sequence goes on along the minus strand of JBELMB010000025.1, from coordinate 43,293 downwards.
GATGCCGGGGATCGCATGTTTGGCACCAAATGAGCTGTCACCGCTAAATAGGGCGATTCTGTGACACGCCACCACAACAGATAGTTTATCCACAGGAGTCCAGTGGAAAATTTTCATCGTTAATGTTTTCAATGCTTTACAGGTCAATTCTGCTGCGCCAAATTGCGACTCGCATCTGTGGGGGCAGACATGACGATGAAAAACACGGCGCTATGCGCCACAATCATGTTCTGCTTCGGTGCAATCGCGCAACCTGCCAGTGCGCAAGGCATCGGAGCAATACCGGCCAATTTCCCGCCTGACGGGTATTCGGGCCGACAATTTGTCGACAGCAAGGGCTGCGTCTTTGTACGCGCCGGTGTCGACGGCAGCGTCACCTGGGTGCCGCGCGTGACACGGTCGCGGCAACAGATTTGCGGGCAATCGCCGACATCCGGTGGCCAGACAGCTTCGGCACCCGCCGCGGCTGCACCGGCGCCAGCGGCCGCACCGCAACCGGTCCAAATCACCGCAACGCCACCCGCGGCCAGTGCTGTGCGCAGCACGGCAGCCACAAGCGCGGCGGCGCCTGCTCCGCGCCGCGTTGTGGTTCCGGCGGCGGCGCCGCATGTGGTCATGGCCCCGGCGTCCAAACCGGCGGCGGCACAACCGCCCCGCGTCGTGCGCCGCGTCCCTGTTGCCACAGCCGCGGTTGCACCCACGGTCATCACGCCAACCGCGCATGCGCCTGCCACGGGCACCGCCCCGGCGACTGTGCGGATCCCGGCGTATGAGGCCTGCGCCAATGGTCAGACAAGCCGCGTTGTGGGTGGACGGACCGTTGCAATGCGTTGCGGCCCGCAGACCACGCCGCATGTGACAGTTGTGCGTCGGGGCACCGGCGCGTCGACCGGCACTGTCTACCACAACGGCAATTCCTGGGAGAGCGGTCACCTCGCGCCGCAGGCGCGGATCGTGCCGCGTCACGTCTACGAACAGCGCGACACACAGGTGGCACATGTTCCAGCGGGCTACCGTCCCGCGTGGGAAGATGACCGTCTGAACCCGTATCGCGCCTCGCAGACGGTTGCGGGACATCTCGCGACGCAGCAAGTCTGGACCAATCAGGTGCCGCGCCGCCTTGTGGTGCAGGACACCAGCGTCCCGTTCCCGCGCAATATCTGGACGCCGCAGTACAAGCACGAGGTGAAGCCGCCGCAGATCGCCTATCGCGCCGCGGATTCCTACCCGGCACAAAGCCTCGCCGTGGCCTATAACGCGCCGGTGGTGGCCAGCAGCTCGGACCCGAAGGTGTCCAAGCCGAAGGCCAAGGGTGGCTGGGTCGAGGTTGGTCTCTTCTCCACTCCGGAAAAGGCGCAAGCCGCTGCCCATCGCCTGATGGCCGCAGGGCTTCCGGTCAAGATGTACAAGGCCTCGCACAAGGGCAAAGCGATGACCCGTGTCCGCGTCGGTCCCTATGCCGCGGCTGCGGCCAACACGGCGCTGGGGGCTGTGCATGGTGTCGGATACACACAGGCCTATCTGCGCTGATCCTGCCCCGACGTGTCAAAGCAAAGCGCGCGCCCTCGTGGTGCGCGTTTCGCGTTCTTGCAGGGCGTTTGTGGTTGTCTGGCGCGTCAGGCGCCGCAAATCCCTTGCAAACGCACCCAATCGGCGTCGTTCAGAACCGCTTTGCTGCCGATCGCCCGGCGTGGGTCCGCCTCGATCAGGGGCAGGGTGGTTTCACCTGTCAGATCGACGGCATAGGCATATGGCGTGCTGCGCAAGGCCGCCGCGTCGAACGCCGCGATCAGGTCCGTCACGGCGGGGGATCCGCCGCCTCGCGTCATGACTGTCTCCGCATAGGCCGCAAGCGCGTTGCCGGGCATGTTGCCGGTTGTCAGCAACCGCAGCGTGGCCGTCAGCCCGGCGGCGTCCAGCAGGCTGGCAAGCGGATCGGACTGCGCAGCGCGCAGGGCCTCGACCACGACAAACCCCGCGGCGACATCCGGGTCTTCGTAATCTTCGATCACCGCGCGGTTCAGCAGGATGATGTTTCCGGGGACATGCGCGCTGGTAAAGGCCCCCGCGGGCAGGATCACCACCTGGCCACCGGGATGCAGGCGCTGGGCAAAGCGGTCCAGCGGGCCGCGCGCGTCCCGGGTCATGCAGGGTTGTCCGGTCAGTCGCGTGATCTCGGTCAGCAATTGCGCCCCGATCTCGAACCGCTTGACCGGTGGCACCACGGTGGTGGCATAGCGCACCAGCGCGTCGGGCAGCCAGAACACTGCCCCGGCGACCAGAGCGGCGGTGATGAGCCCGGTCAAAAGGAACCGCAGCTTGCCGGGACGGGGCCGCCTGCGATCGATGGCCTTGATCAGACGGTCCAGCCCCGCGATCATCTCGACTTCGTCGCTGCTCAATTCAAGGGTTTCGCCGGGGTCGTTGTCGGGGTGGTAGAGCGCGGGCAATTGCGTGCCATTGACCCGGTTCACCGCGCCCAGCGACCAATGCGCCAACGCGGTGCCGTTGGTGTCCGACATCGTCAGCGTGGCATCCCCCAATGACACGATGACCTCACGCCGCTGCGCGTCGGGGTCGGGACGCCAGAGGCCGGTGGCCTCCAGCCGTTGAAAGTCTTTGAGTGCGGTCATCCGGGCTGCTCTGCCTCTATATATTGTGGCACGTTAGCACGGTAAGGGCAGGGGGAGGAAGCCCCGGCGCGCGCCGGGGGCCTTGTGGTCATGGGCCGCGGGCTGGACGCCTAGACCTCTTTGGCGCGGTTGCGCAGTTCGAACTTCTGGATCTTGCCGGTCGAGGTCTTTGGCAACTCCTGGAAAACGACATGCTTGGGGGCCTTGAAGCCCGCCAGCCGTTCACGCGAAAAGGCGATCAGATCGGCGGCGGTGACCACCTGCCCGTCCTTCAACTCGACAAAGGCGCAGGGCACTTCGCCCCAGGTGTCGTCCGGCTTGGCCACCACGGCGCAAAGCAGAACGGCTTCGTGGCCCATCAAGACACCCTCCACTTCGACCGAGGAGATGTTCTCTCCGCCGGAAATGATGATGTCCTTGGCCCGGTCGGCGATCTGCAAGTAGTTGTCCGGATGCATGACCGCAATGTCGCCGGAATGGAACATCCCGCCAGCAAACGCCTCTTGGGTGGCTTCGGGATTTTTCAGGTATCCCTTCATCACGCCGTTGCCGCGAAAGACGATCTCGCCGCGGGTTTCGCCGTCGCGGGGCACCGGCTGGTTCTGATCATCCCAAAGACCCATCGGCTCCATGAAGGGCATCGCCACCCCCTGCCGGGCCTTCAGCGCGGCACGCGCCTCGCCGGTGGTGTCGTTCCAGTCGGACTGCCACGTGCATTCGGTGGCCGGGCCGTAGACCTCGGTCAACCCATAGACCTGCGTGACATTGAATCCCATCGGCTCGATCGCGGCGAGCGTTGCGGGCGCCGGGGGCGCGCCCGCGGTAAAGACCTCGACGGTATGCGCGAAGGGGCGGCGCTGGTCCTCGGGGGCGTTGACGAGCGCGTTCAGCACGATGGGTGCGCCGCCGAAATGCGTCACGCCCTCATCGGCGATGGCGTCAAAGATCGCATCGGCGCGGATGTCGCGGCAGCAGACCACCGTCCCGCCAACCGAAGGCATCATCCATGTGTGACACCAGCCGTTGCAGTGAAACAGCGGCACGATGGTCAAGTAGATCGGATGCAGCACCATCCGCCAGCTCAGCACCTGCCCCATGGCATTCAGATAAGCGCCGCGGTGATGATAGACCACGCCTTTGGGCCGTCCGGTGGTGCCCGAGGTGTAATTCAGCGCGATGCTTTCCCATTCGTCCTTTGGCATCACCCAGGAAAACGCCGGATCGGCTTCGGCAAGAAAGCTCTCGTATTCGGTATAGTGGCCCCCTGCGGGCACCCCGGCGTGGTCGTCGGCCACTTCGATGATCCGCGGCGCGGGGCCGCTGAGGCGCTCCACCGCGGAGGCCAGAACCGGCAGGAACTGCGGGTCGCACAGCACCAGTTTTGCCTCGCCATGTTCAAGGATGTAGGTGACCGTTTCAACGTCGAGGCGCGTGTTGATCGTGTTCAGCACGGCACCGCAGGCGGGCACGCCGAAATGTGCCTCGGCCTGTGCGGGGATATTGGGCAGCAGCGTGGCCACCACATCGCCCGGTTGCACGCCGGCCTGTGTGAGCGCGCAGGCAAGACGCGTCACCCGTTCCATGTATTGCACATAGGTTTTGCGATGCGCGCCATAGACCACCGCCGGGTGGTTCGGCCAGATCTCTACCGCGCGCTGCAGAAAGCTGAGCGGCGTCAGGGGCACAAAGTTCGCGGCTGTCTTTTCCAGCCCTGTTTCATCACGTAGCCAACCCATCTGTGCCTCCACTGGTGGTTTTGCGCAATAATGTTGCGCTGGTCTTGTGGGGGAATAAAGGGGATTTCCCCGCTGAGGCAAGCCGGTTAATGTACCAGCATGATTATTTCGCCCGGACGCAAATTCATTTTTATCCACGTTCCCAAGACCGGCGGCACCTCGCTTGCCTCGGCGCTGGAGGACCGTTCCATGCGAGGCGATATCATCGTTGGGGACACCCCAAAGGCCAAGAAACGCCGCCCAAGGGTCAAGAAACTGCAGGAAAAGGCCGCGGGCCGCCTGTGGAAGCATTCGACCATTCAGGACATCGAAGGGCTCGTCGATGACGACGAGTTGGACGATTACTTTTGCTTTACGATGGTTCGCAACCCGTGGGACCGGTTGGTCAGTTACTACAACTGGTTGCGCATGCAGACTTTTGAGCACTCTGCGGTGCGCATTGCGCAGATGACCACTTTTGACCTGTTCATCAACAACCTGCAGATACAGCAGCAACTGCGGAACGCGCCCTATGCGAGCTATATGGCCGATTGGATGGGCTATGAACGCTGCAAGCTTTATATCCGGCTGGAACATTGGCGCGCCGATATGGAGCCGCTGATCGAGCATCTGGGATTTGTGCCGGGCCTCGATCATCTGAACCGCTCGCACCGGCATCCGGATTACCGGACGTATTACACGGACGAATCTGCCGAAATGGTCGGCCAGCTTTTGTCGCGGGACGTGATGCAGTTTGGCTATCGGTTCTAGACAGGCGAATGCCGCTGCGGAACAGAGTGGCGCGCGCAGGTCGGGTCAATCGAAAGCGCTGAGGCGATCAACGCGTCGGCGTCATCGAAACGCGGTCGAATTGAAGCTTGGTCCACTCGGCCTTGGTCTCATGCCGGGATCGTTCGGGTCGCGCTGAAAAGGACCGCATCCGCGTGACGCGGTCTCTGACGCGCCTCCCGTCGTAGTACGAGGCCCTGCGCAGCGGGGCTTGGGCTTCGGCGGGGTTGGGCAGGCAACGTCCACGCTGCGCACGATCATCAGCGCATCAAGGCTGGGGTCCAAGGTGTCCAGATCGCGTTCTGCAAGGTCCAGAAAATTGCGCAAAGCGCGCCTTGATCCACGCCCCCAGTCCCCGTCGATGTGCATGAGGTAGCAGTTTCGGTCCTGCAGGGCTTTTTGCAGGGTCATGACAAGATCCATATGTGCGTTTGGGTCATTCCGACCTGCGCCGGGTGCGACTTCTTGTGCGACAAGCACGCTGCCCAGTGTTGGGCCAAGTGTCAAAACCATTCTCACGACCCCGGCCCACCGGGCAAAAGCCCCTCTCAAAAAGGACATAACCTGCTCTCTTCCTTGCGCTTTTGCTGCGGGGTCAACGCAATGGCTCGAACCGTGCGTCATCCATGCGGCAATCGCGGATCACATCGCGCCCGCAGGGCACTGGGTCGAGATCCCTGGACAGGCAGACCCGCGCCTCCTGAATGAACCCGTCCCGACACGTGATCGTCAGCATGTCCGCCTCCAGCCCCGGGTTGGCCTTGAGAAAGGCCTCCTCGACCACGGAGGCCGGCACCTTGACCGGCTTGTCCAGCTTGCGGAACACCGCCGGGCGGGTGATCTGACCATAGGCCTCTCGCGACAGGCTGTAGTAGTCCCGCGCCGACAGGCCCGAGCAGACACCGTGTTTCTTCCACTGGTGCCAGGCCAAGCCACCAGAGCCCATGATATCCGCCATGTCGCGGGTCATCGCGCGGGACGGGGCGCGTTCGACGGTGGGGCAATAGGCGGGCCAGCCGCGGTGAAACTGCGGCCAGAGCCCATGCAGTACCCAGCCGAAGTCTTCTTCGCATTGCTCGGCGTTGCGCGCATCGCCTTCGACCCGGCACCAGTTGGGCGACCATGACAAGGCCATCACGTAGTAGTCAAACACGCCTGACTTCTCGCCATCCGCGGCGGCGGGCAGGGCGAAGGCGGCACTCAGCAGGCTTACAATCACAAAACGCATTTTTTCTTTCCCTTTGGGTTCGGGGTCAGTATACCAAGCGCCAGTTTCCCGACAACGGCAAGCCGATCCGGACACCACCGGATCCCCCCGAGGCCCCAGCGCCCGGGACCGGGAGAGGCTTTGCCCGCCGCACGACCAAAGGAGAAGACAGATGTCCAAGCTGCTGCACCCCAAGGCGACCGCCGTCTGGCTGGTCGACAACACCACGCTGACGTTCAAGCAGATCGCCGATTTCACCGACTTCCATGAGCTGGAGATCCAGGGCATCGCTGACGGGGACGTGGCGGTCGGGGTCAAGGGTTTTGACCCGGTTGCCAACAACCAGTTGGTTCAGGAAGAAATCGACCGCGGGGAAAAGGACTCGCTTTACAAGCTGAAGCTGAAGTTCAATCCGGCCGCCCGTGACGAGGACAAACGCCGCGGCCCGCGGTACACGCCGCTGTCAAAGCGTCAGGACCGTCCGAACGCGATCCTCTGGCTGGTGAAGTTCCATCCGGAGCTGACGGATGGCCAGATCGCCAAGCTGGTCGGCACGACCAAGCCGACGATCCAGTCCATCCGCGAGCGCACGCATTGGAACATCCAGAACATGCAGCCTATCGATCCTGTGGCGCTGGGTCTGTGCAGGCAGTCCGAACTGGACGCAGCCGTGGCCAAGGCCGCCGCTGCGAGGGAAGCGGTGATGACCGATGACGAGCGCCGCAAGCTGGTCTCAACCCAGCAGAGCCTCGACATGGAGCCGTCAGAGCCACGCCTGCCTTCCAACATGGAGGGGCTGGAAAGCTTCTCGCTGTCTGATCCGCGGGGCGACGACGAAGAGGACGGCAAATCCGAACAGGATTACCTGGATGCCGACAGCTTCTTCAACCTGCCCGGTGGCGGGGACGACGACAAGGACGAGGACGAAGCTCCGCGCTGAGCACCGCGCAACGCTTTTGAACTGATTTCAAGGGGCGTGCCATCCGGTGCGCCCTTTTGCATTTCGGGAGGGGGGGCCTTGCGACAGTGCGGGTTTGCGATGGGGCGGGCTTGCGATGGGGCGGCACGTCAAGGCGCGAAATCTGCCCAGCCGCGGGATGCATCGCACCCTACCGGTGTCAACGGGCCATCCATGACAGCGGTCGCGCGCAGTTGCTCTGGTCCCGCCTCATGGCGCGGACCTTGCGGCCGCATCTTGGTGTGGGTTGCGCCAGACAGGTTCCAAGTGGGGGGCGCAGGCTCCCGCACAATCGCGCCAGCTGCGGTGCATTGGCCCTGATCAGAGCGGTTTGCGCGCATTCAGGGCGGCGGAAATGGTGCCATCGTCGAGGTAATCCAGTTCTCCACCGATGGGCACGCCCTGCGCGAGAGAGGTCAGTGTGACCTGACCGTCCAGTTGGTCGGCGATGTAATGTGCGGTCGTCTGTCCGTCGATTGTTGCGTTCAGCGCGAGGATCACTTCGCTGATGCTCTCGTTGGCGAGCCGGTCAAACAGCCGCGGAATCCGCAGTTCTTCTGGCCCGACGCCGTCCAGCGCCGACAGTGTGCCGCCCAGCACGTGGTAGCGCCCCTTGAAGACGCGCGCACGCTCCAAGGCCCAGAGGTCCGCGACCTCTTCGACAACGCAAAGTACCCCTGTCGCGCGGGCTTCATCGGTGCAGATCGGACAGACGTCATCCGTCGCGATGTTGCCGCAGTTCAGACATTCGCGCGCGGTCTGCGAGACCTCCGTCATGGCCTGCGCCAAGGGCCGCAACAGCGCACCCCGCTTGCGGATCAGGTGCAGCACGACGCGACGGGCAGAGCGCGGTCCGAGGCCGGGCAGCCGGGCCATCAGGTCGATCAGCGTCTCGATGGAATTCGCGCCAGACACTGGCTTGCCTCACCTTGTTTGCGCGCGCAGTTCAGGGACGCGCGGGTTGCGTCAACCGTTGAGGATCTTGTCCAGAACGGCCGGCATGAACGACAGCACCGTGACGATGGCTGCCGCCGAGACAGAGACTTGCCCCCCCGGGGGCAGTGTCCGCACAGCGCGGATCAGGTCGCGGGATTCCAGCAGAACATCAAGGGGCGGCAGCGAGTCGAGAGGGCGGAACCCACCCGGTGTTTCGGGGTCTGCGAGCGGCCCATCGACGCGGGGCGGCAGCCCGCTGCGGTCGCGCAGATGTGCCTCGATGCGGGTTTCCACATGGTCCAGCGCCTCGGATTTCAGCGCTCTGAGCCGGTTGGACAGGGGCAGGATCGGCACGGCATAGGCCGCCATGACAACAATCAGTGTGCCCATAACGTGCAGTGCCAGCGTGTCACTGATCACGAAGCCAGACAGGATCAACCCCATCATCGACAGTGACGCCACCAGCGCACAGACCATCACGATCAGGCTGTTGGCACGTTGCAATGCGGGAAGGGGTTCGTGCGAAAGGTTCAGAATGCGCAGATCCATCAGATCGAGCTTGCCCAGCACCACGATCCAGAACCGAACAATGGCCGCGACGGCCATGCCGATGATCAGGTTGCCGCAAAAGATGAACAGCGCACCAAGCCCGTTGAGCAGGGCGCGTGGCGTTTCCTTCAGGCAAATTTCCTGAGGTCCCGGATCACCCATCGGTACGAGCGAGGGGAGCAACGGCTTGATGACTTCGCCGACAGGGGCGGTCTGGCGCCCCCATGGATCAAAGATGTAGAATCCAAGCGCCACGACCAGTGCCCAGATCATTGCCGCTGGAAGCGCCCAACGACTGGCCAGTGTCAGGGCAATCCAGCGCTGCGGGTCGGCTGAGGTCTCTGGCACGTGTTCATACATTTTGCCGAGGCGTGGCGCCAACATGTACCCCGTGGCGTAGACAATGATTGCGTTCAGGGAAACCATCACGATCAGGATGGCATCGCGCACACCGCAGGTCGTCAGCACCTCTGCGCCGGCATAGGCCAGCCCCGACACCAGCGTCAGGCCGACAAAGATGCCGCCAAAACGCGCCCAGTTTCCGGGAATCTCATAGTCACGATCCTGCGCAGGTTCGAAAGCCACGGGAACGGCGCCTCAGAACGGCAGTTTCATGTCGGCGGGCAGGCCCATTGCCTCGGTCAGCTTGCGCATTTCGTCTTCGGCCCGCGCGGAGGCGCGCACCTGCGCGTCCTTGACGGCCGCGAGGATCAGATCCTCGGCCACTTCCTTTTCGGAGGGCACAAAGATGCTTGGGTCGATTTCCAGCCCGGTGAGTTCGCCCTTGGCCGTGGCGGTGGCCTTCACGAGGCCCGCGCCGCTCTCACCGGTGACAGTGATGCTGGCCAGATCGTCCTGCATCTGGGCCATCTTGGATTGCATTTCCTGCGCCTGTTTCATCATCTTGGCCATGTCGCCAATACCACCGAGACCCTTCAGCATCGCTGTCACTCCTGATTCTTTGACCGCCGCTCTGCGGGGGCGGTGTAGATTATCGTTCCGATACATATCGCAGCCACGGCGGCGATGAACAAGGCGGGTGTCCCGATACAGCCTTCCTGGATGGCCAAATCGCGCATCCCGGAGGGGTCGCGCCAGAACACCAGCACGTAGACGAGGCATGACCAGCCCACGGTGACGGCCAATCCGCCCCATTGGCTGCGCCAACGCACCACGAAGGCGGTGGCGATCAGCAAGGCAAGGGCGGGCAGGGAGCCGGCCAACGCCAGCGCCTCGGCAAGGGCGCTGACGCGGGTGCCGTCCCAGGCAGGGGCGAGTGTGTCACAGGCTTCAGCTGAGGCGCTGCCGGGCAGCAGCAGGGCAACGATCAGGGGGAGCCGATTTCTTTCAAAGAAATCGGGCCGAAATCTTCGAAAGATTTCGGCTGGCGGCGAGGTCATTCCTCGAAAGGATCCCATTCGTCCTCAACCTCTGCCAAACCTTCCGCCTCTGCTTCGGCTTCCGCCTCCTGATGGGTCTTGATCGCAGTGATCTTTGCCTTTGGAAAGGCTGCAAGCGCGGCCTGAACCAGCGGGTGCCGCGCCGCTTCGTCTTTCAATGCCTGATCCGCCGCTTGTCGGCGCTCAACTTCCGTTGGGGTCGTGGCATTGGGCACAACGGTGACCACCCAGCGGTTGCCCGTCCAGCGTTGCAAGGCTGTGCCCAGCTTGGCCGCGAGTTGCGGGTCAGCGTCCTCGGTCGGTGTGAATTCGATCCGTCCGGGTTGGTAGGCTGCAAGCCGCAGGCAGGCTTCGATTTCGACCAGCAGGCGCACGTCCCTGTTGGCGCGGACAAGATCGAGCACGTGGTCAAAGCTTGGGTATTGCGCCAGCGCCTGATCCGCAGCTCGCGCTGGCGCTGCGCCGCCAGCCCCCGCACCGGATGAGGTGCTGACGTGTCCTCCCGCCGAGGCAGTCCCGGATGCGATGGCCTGTGGAGCGCTGGCCGACCCGCGTGAAGCGCCTCCCGGTGCCATCCCGCGGGGCCTCCCGCCATGGGCCTGGCCCGCGCCCATGCCGCCCTGCGTCGGAGGAGGGGGTGGCGTGTCCTGCAACTTGCGCAGGAGTTCCTCGGGAGAGGGCAAATCCGCCACATGCGTCAGGCGGATCAAGGCCATTTCCGCGGCCATGATCGCCGAAGGCGCCTGTGCCACTTCCTCGATTGCTTTCAGCAGCATTTGCCAGGCCCGGCCCAGCACCCGCTGGCCCAAACCGTCCGCAAACGCCATGCCGCGTGCGCGTTCCTCGGGCGAGACGCTCGGATCCTCCGCCGCTTCCGGCGTGATCTTCACCACGGAAACCCAATGCGTCAGCTCGGCCAGATCGCGCAGCACAGCCAGAGGATCCGCACCATCGGCATACTGCCCCGACAGTTCGGACAGCGCCCCGGCGGCATCGCCCCGCATGATCCGTTCGAACAGATCCATGGTCCGCGCCCGATCCGCCAGCCCCAGCATCGCGCGAACCTGATCGGCCGTGGTTTCGCCCGCGCCATGGCTGATCGACTGGTCCAGCAGCGATGTGGCGTCGCGGGCCGAGCCTTCGGCTGCACGTGTGATCAGCGCCAGTGCTTCATCGGTGATCTGGGCGCCTTCGCCCTCGGCAATCTTGCGCAGCAGCGCGATCATCACTTCCGGTTCGATCCGGCGCAGGTCAAAACGCTGGCAGCGCGACAGGACCGTCACTGGCACCTGCCGGATCTCGGTTGTGGCAAAGATGAACTTCACATGCTCCGGGGGTTCTTCGAGCGTCTTCAACAGCGCGTTGAAGGCGTTCTTCGACAGCATGTGCACTTCGTCGATGATGTAGATCTTGTACCGGGCGGAGGCCGCGCGATAGTGCACGCTGTCGATGATCTCGCGGATGTCGCCGACCCCGGTGCGCGAGGCGGCGTCCATCTCCATCACGTCGACATGTCGGCCTTCCATGATTGCGCGGCAGGGCTCGCAAACGCCGCAGGGATCGGTCGTCGGACCGCCGGTGCCATCCGGACCGACACAGTTCATACCCTTGGCAATGATCCGGGCGGTGGTGGTTTTCCCGGTGCCGCGAATCCCTGTCATGATAAAGGCCTGCGCGATCCTGTCGGCCGCAAAGGCATTGCGCAGGGTGCGCACCATGGCGTCCTGCCCGACCAGGTCGACAAAGGTCTCTGGCCGGTACTTCCGGGCGAGCACTTGGTATTCGGGAGGGGCGGAGGTGTCGGACATCGGTTTCCTGCAAGGGTCAGGCTGCGCGCTGCGCCGGGTCGGCACAATGGCCAACCTAGGCTCTCGGACCGGGGGCGTCCATGGCTTGATTTTGCGCGGCGACGCAGGCACCCTTCGGGCAGGTCCATCGGCAGGGGGCCACCTGATCCGCGGAAAGCGCGCGCACCTGCCACACGAACGACATCTGAGAAACGTCGGATTTCTCTGGCCCGAGCAGCGGATCACGGGTGTTCCAGGAGGAAACCGATGTCTGACACATCTCCGAAAAACGCATCCCCATCTGCGCAAATGGATCCAGACGGCAGGTCAAAGGCGCTGAAGGATCTGAGGTTCGAGGCCAAGCGCCTGCACCGGGCCTGGCAGGCGGGGGATCCTGCCGCGCTGACCCGCGTCCGACAGCACGCCCCGCGCCGCGACCCGAAGGCCCTGAAACGCGCGGATTTCCTGCACATCATCGCACAGGAAAACGGCTTTCGCAGCTGGCCCGATCTGACCAGCGCGGCAGAGACCATGGGCTTTGATCGCGCGGCGCAGATGCAGCGGCTCAAACGGGCGCTGTTCGAAGGTCGCAATGATGAGGTCGCATCCCTGTTGCAGCGCACGCCCGACCTTGCCGATGGGCACTTCGGGCTGGAATGCGCGCTCTATCGCGCCGATGCGGTCAAGAAGGCGCTGTTTCACGCGCCGGATCTCGCGGTGACCCGATTTGGCCCGCGCCGTCCGATCCTTCACCTTGCGTTCTCGAAATGGATCCACGCGCGGCCCGATCTTGCGCCAGACATGCTCGCCGTGGCGGAGGCGCTTGTCGCCCATGGTGCCGATGTGAATGACGGTTTTCCCTGGGGGGCGGATCCGGACCATGAATTGTCCGCGCTTTACGGTGCCATCGGTCACGCGGACAACATGCGCCTTGGCCAGTGGTTGCTGGATCGTGGGGCGGATCCCAACGATGGAGAATCGCTCTATCACGCGACTGAACTGGGCCATCACGACGGGCTGAAGATGCTGCTGAAGGCTGGCGCCCGGCCAGACGGCACCAACGCGCTGTTTCGTGCGATGGATTTTCATGACCACGCTGCAGTGGACATGCTGCTGGCGCATTTTACCGATCCCAACGATTTCAACGGTGGTCCTGTTGGCGGGGAACAGCCCTGGGTCACACCGGCGCTGCATCAGGCGGCCCGTCGGGGCTGTGACCGCCGCATGGTCGAAATGCTTCTCGACGCAGGGGCCGACCCGCAGCGCCTGTACAAGGGCGCGCACCCCTATGCCTACGCACGGGCCTTTGGCAGCACAGCCGTGGCGGAGGCCTTGGCGGCTCGCGGGGCGACCTCGACCCTCTCGCCGGAGGAGACACTTCTGGCACAGGCGGCACTTGGGCCCCAGGGAACGAAGGTCGCCGATGCACGCGTCGACCCGGGCGCACTGCCAGAGGCGTATCGCCTGATCCTGCGCGAGATCCTGCATTTGCCCGGGCGTCTGCCGCAGGTGCAGAGGCTCGTTGCACTGGGCCTGCCACCGGATCTGCCCGACAGCGAGGGGCTGACACCCGTGCAGGTCGCAGGCTGGGAAGGTTTGCCTGAGGTCATGGGGTATTTTCTGTCGCTTCAGCCGGATCTGATGCACGTCAACGCGTATGGAGGCACGTTGCTGTCGACGGTGTTGCACGGTGCAGAACATGCGCCGGACCGCGCCACGCGGGACCACCTTACCTGTCTGCAACAGGTGTTGGAGGCAGGTGTGCCGGTCCCACCTGCGGAAATCCGCGCAACCGGGCGCAGGGACTTGCGGCACCTGATGGAGCATTGGGTCGAGATGTATCCAGAGCGCGGACGCTAGCCAGACGCGCAGGAAAATCAGGTGAGACGGGTGCAGATCGCGCGTCACCGCTTTGAGTGCCGGCCTCAACGACCGATTCTCTGTCACCTCGGTTGGATGGCTGCGGGCCCCGGCGCGCGGCCCTCGGGGGCGCACCGGGGGCTCAAGGCGGCGTTTTGCCTGCCAGCATCGGCGGACTCCCGGCCTTGTACAAACGCAGTGTTGAAAAGCGGCACCAGCCACGTTTCAGGCTTGATCGAATCGCTGGACTCCGGGCTTTGCCGTGCCAGACTGCCCGGATGGGACGGTGATGACAGGTCGTAACAGGGTATGAGGATCAAACGGGTCGAGGCAACAAAGCGAAGCGAGTCTTCGCAGGCCGTGGTTATGCATGCTTTGCGCGTGGGCGGTGGTATCGTTGCCATGTCACCCTTGCCCGGAGCCGGTGGTGATTTTTACGGTGACCTCGATCATATGGCCAACTGGCGCCCGGCCCTCGTGATCTCCCTCGTGACTCATGTGGAACTGGTCGAGGCTGGTGCGCAGGACCTTGGACAGGACATTCAGGACAAGGGCAATCGCTGGGTGCATCTGGCGGTGCGCCCGGGTGCGGGCGCCAATGCCAATATGGCAGAGGTCTGGCCACAGGTCTCAGAGCAGGCGCGGCGCGCCTTGATGGGCGGTGGCCGGGTGTTGATGCACTCGCTGCGGGGCGGCGGACGGTGTGGCATGGCGGTGCTGCGGTTGATGATCGAAGCCGGAGAAGCCCCCGACGAGGCGCTGGACCGCTTGACCGCGGTGCATCCCGGGGCAATCGGCACGTCTGAACAGATTGCCTGGGCCTTGGATGCGCAACGGGGGGCAGCGCAATTCGTGCGCCACCCACAGCGCTGAAACGAACCCGCTGGAAGCAGATTGCCCTTTGCCTGCGCATAATGTGCTGACCAGAGGGCACATTTCGCCCGAAACCCAAACGCGCTGCAAAACGCAAAAAGGCCCCGCTTGCGCGGAGCCTTTTGGGTGAGGGATTGCAACGACCCAAGCGGGGCTCGTTACGGCTGCTTCCTTCCGGATCTGACCGGGTTGGCGAGGCGCTCGCCCGCACAACCCCTCAACCGTCATCTAAGCGTCACGGGCCGGAGATGCAAGTGTCGCGCGCCTGTCCGGTGACAGGTCTGCAGGTTGGGGCCAGGCGTCAGCGAAAAGACATCCGGCCAGAAGACACCGGGCCAGAAGACACCGGGCCAGAAGACACCGGGCCAGAAGACACGGGGTCAGAAGACATCGGGCAGAAGACTCCGGGCCATAGACAAGAGTGCGCCTCCGGCGGCATGCGCCCGCCGCGGGATCGGTGCGGAACCGACGTGCCATTTGCCTCGCCGCCGCAATGCGGGTAGAGCCGCGCAATGCAAACCCCCTTTGAGATTTTTCTGACCGCACCGCCGGGGCTGGAGCCCCAGCTGCTGAGCGAAGTGACCGAACTGGGTCTTGGCCCGGCAGAGGCGCTGCCCGGCGGCGTCCGGATTGATGGCGGCTGGCCAGAAGTCTGGCGCGCCAATCTAGAATTGCGCGGTGCGGTGCGTGTGCTTGTGCGGTTTGCCTCGTTCCGGGCATTCCACCTTGCGCAACTGGACAAACGCGCCCGCAAGCTGGACTGGGGCGCCGTGCTGCGCCCGGATGTGCCGGTGCGGGTCGAGGCAGTCTGCCGCAATTCAAAGATCTATCATGACCGTGCCGCCCGCGACCGCATCGCCCGCGCCATCACCGAAACGCTCGGCGCGCCCGTTTTGGCAGAGGCCCCGCTGCGCGTCATGCTGCGCATCGAGGATGATCTCGTGACGCTCTCGGTCGATACCTCTGGTGAATTGCTGCACAGGCGCGGGTACAAGACCTACGTCGGCAAGGCCCCGATGCGGGAAACCATGGCGGCGCTGTTCCTGCGCGAATGCAACTACCAGCCGGGCGAGGCGGTTGTCGATCCCATGTGTGGCTCCGGCAGTTTTGTCATCGAAGCGGCAGAGATCACTGCCGGTCTGGCGCCGGGCCGGGCGCGGGCCTTTGCGTTCGAGCAGCTGGCGCCCGGGTTGTCGCAGGGATGGGCCGATGCCCGTGTTGCCCGCGCCAGGCCCGACCCGGATGGGCCAATCGTCGCTTTTGGATCGGATCGCGATGACGGGGCGATCCGCGGCAGTCGGGACAATGCGGCGCGGGCGGGCGTCACTGCCCTGTGTCAATTCGACCGCAGCCCGGTCAGCGCGCTCGCCCCGCCAGAGGGCCTGCCTCCGGGTCTGGTGATCGTGAACCCACCCTACGGCGCGCGAATCGGCAACCGCAAACCTCTGTTCGCGCTCTACGGCAGTCTCGGGCAAGTGCTGGCAGAGCGTTTCGCGGGCTGGAGGCTTGGCCTTGTGACCTCTGACGGCGGGCTTGCCAAAGCCACCGGTCTGAACCTGCGCGCCGGGCCGCCGGTGGCCTTTGGCGGGTTGCAGGTGAAACTCTATCAGGCGCGATTGTAACCGCTGTAGCCGCGCGGGTGGGCTTGCCCTCGTGGCGCGGCTGCCGCATGCAAGGCGCGCGCGCCGGTCCATCGAGACCGGTTGCCGTGCCTTTACAGGCGGTGAAACAGGGTCATCGGCCAGCATGAGGCCGACAGGGGCGCGGCGCGCCACAGGCAGGAAAGGACGACGACATGCGCGTGATCTTCATGGGGACGCCAGAGTTTTCCGTGCCAGTGCTCGAGACACTGATCGAAGCAGGGCACGACATCGCCTGCGTCTATTGCCAACCGCCGCGCCCGGCCGGTCGCGGCAAGAAAGAGCGCGCCACCCCGGTTCACGCGCGCGCCGAGGCCTTGGGATTGCCGGTGCGCCACCCTGTCTCGCTGAAATCCGCGGAGGCCCTGGCCGACTTCAAAGCGCTCAAGGCCGATGTGGCGGTGGTCGTGGCCTATGGGCTGATCCTGCCCCAAGCGATCCTTGATGCGCCGCAGTGGGGCTGTCTGAACATCCACGCCTCGCTTTTGCCGCGCTGGCGCGGGGCGGCGCCGATCCATCGCGCGATCATGGCCGGTGATCCCGAAACCGGGGTTTGCGTGATGCAGATGGAGGCCGGTCTGGACACCGGCCCGGTGCTGCTGCGGCAGGCCACCCCCATCACGCCCACGGAAACCACGGGCCAACTGCATGACCGTCTGTCGCAACTGGGGGCAGCGCTGATCGTCGAGGCGCTGGACAAGCTGCCAGGCCTTGTCCCGGTGCAGCAGCCGGAGACGGGCGTGATCTATGCCGCCAAGATCGACAAGGCCGAGGCGGCAATCGACTGGACCCGCCCTGCCGAAGAGGTGGCGCGCCAGATCAACGGTCTCTCTCCCTTTCCCGGGGCATGGACGGTGCACCACGCGCCACAGGGGGCCGCACGCATCAAATTGCTCGGTGCCGAGGCGAGCAAGGGGCAGGGCGCGCCGGGCACCGCGCTTGAGACCGGGTTCACGATTGCCTGCGGCAGTGGCGCGGTGACCGTCACCCGGGCGCAGCGCGCCGGAAAGGCAGCGCAGGAGACGCCCGTCTTCCTCAATGGTCATCCGGTCGCGCCCGGGGATCGTTTCGGCCCCGAATCGGGTGCCGCATGACGTGGCTTTGACACCTTGTCAGTGCTCGCGGAGCCCAGTTTCCCCTTGGCGCGGCGGCCCCTGTCGCCCATATGATGGAAGGCAGGGGGGCAAAGGAGGGACAGAATGTATCTGACCATGTTCGGCACGGTGGTGATCGGGGGTATCATTGGGTACGCCTCGGAGCGCTCTGGCTTTACGCAGAACGGGTTCCTGCCCAGCATCTTCATTTGTATCGGTGGCGCTTTCGTCTTCTACTTTGTGGCGCTGATGTTCGGTTTCGGGTTTGGCAGCCCGGGCTTGAATGCCATCGTGGCCTCGATCGGATCGCTGGTCATCGTGCCGACCCATTGGCGCGGAACGGCGCGCGCGCGCAGCCGCCGACGGCGCTGACCAGAAGGAAAACATCTTATGTCCATCATCTGGCTGATCATCATCGGGGCCGCCGCGGGCTTTCTGGGCACGCGGCTCATGGGGATCGAAACGCCGATTCTGCCAACCATTGCCATCGGCATTGGCGGCGCATTGATCGGCGGGCTGGTGCTTCGCTTTCTTCTTGCGCTCACCGGGCTCATGGCGGGGCTCGTCGGGGCCACGCTGGGCGCCATCGCGTTGATCCTGATCTGGAACATGGTGTCCAACAAACGCTGAGCCATAGGCTGTCCACTGACCGCAGAGTGCAGATCTCAGATCGTAGACCGGTCGATAGGCTTGCTAGATAGACTGGCCCGAAAGACTGGCCCGAAAGACTGGCCCGAAAGACTGGCCTGAAAAACCGGCCTGTGCGCTGATGCAGCCTGCGTCTGCGCCGGACCCGGGTGGTCATGGAGCACCAAACCTCCTAGCTCTGCTGCAGCAGACAGGAGGACGATATGGGTCAGCTCATCGATGGGAAATGGGACACCGGCTGGTATGACACCAAGTCGAGCGGAGGCGCCTTTCGCCGCAGCACGGCGGGGTTCCGCAACTGGATCACAGCCGATGGCGCGCCGGGCCCGTCCGGTACAGGCGGCTTTGCCGCAGAGGCCGACCGCTATCATCTATACGTGTCTTATGCCTGTCCCTGGGCGCATCGTGCGCTCATCTTCCGCAAACTCAAGGGGCTGGAAAGCCTGATCTCGGTGTCCGCCGTGCATCCGGACATGCTGACCGATGGCTGGACCTTCGAGACCGACGATTCGGGTGCGACGGGGGACACGCTTTACGGCCTGCCCTTCGCGCGCGACATCTACATCAAGGCGGATCCCACCGTCTCAGGGAGGGTCACGGTGCCCATTCTCTGGGACAAGAAGACGGAAACGATCGTCTCGAACGAATCGTCCGAGATCATCCGCATGTTCAACAGCGCCTTTGACGGGCTGACCGGCAACACCACGGATTATTGGCCCGTCCACCTGCAAGAGGCTATGGTCCCGATCAACGACCGAATCTACGACACCCTGAACAATGGCGTCTACAAGAGCGGTTTTGCCACCACGCAAGAGGCCTATGAGGCGGCGGTCCTGCCGCTGTTCGATACGCTGGACTGGCTCGAAGAGCGGCTGTCCACGCATCGCTACCTCATGGGGGAGACCCTGACAGAGGCAGATTGGCGGCTGTTCACCACGCTTATCCGGTTCGACAAGGTCTACCATGGCCATTTCAAATGCAACCGTGCACGCATCACGGATTACCCCAACCTCTGGGCTTACACGCGTGAGCTATATCAGGTGCCGGGTGTCGCCGAGACCGTGAATTTTCCACATATCACACGGCACTACCACTTCAGCCATGAGACCGTGAACCCTCATCGGATCGTTCCCATCGGACCCGATCTGGATCTCTGGGCGCCGCATGGCCGGGAGGCGCTCCGCGCCGCCTGACGCACGAGACGCGCAGCCGCCTTAGCGCGGCTGCCCGTAGTGCTGGACCATATCGGCCAGATCCGCGGGTTCCGTGTGGCTTGGCAGATAGGCGCAAGCGTTCGGGCACAGCCTGAAGATCGAGCCGTCCGAGAAAAAGCTGGTCGCGGTGACAAAGACCACGCGCGCATCCGGCTGACGGAACTCTGCCATGTCGGACACCGACAAGGCGTTGCCCTCCTGAATGTCCAGATTCAAGACGATTACGTCCCAAGTCGACGTGAACAGCGCATCGAACGCGGCCTCTTGCGAGGTTACCACGGTCACCGATGCGCCCTTTCTCTCAAGATGTCGCTGCCACATCTTTGCGAGCGACAAAGTGTCTTCGACGATCAACACGTTCATGCCAACCTCCTTATGACGTCACACTGCTTCTGCGGCTCGCTAAAGATACATTTACAAAGGTGTACAAATCGTTAACGCGCCCCATTTCAGGACCCGCACCGGCGGGTTTTCCTGACCACGGCATCGCTTGCCCGGCCCGATCATCTTGGTAATGTGCCTGCACGTGATGCGAACGGGGAAAATCATGATAAAATTGGCACGTATAGGCGCATTTTGCCTGCCACTGCTGGCGGCGGCACCGGCCTTGGCCCAGGAGGTCGCCTGCGGCGGAAGTTTTGCGCGCTTCGTGGATGGGCTCGAAGATGAGGCCGCGAGTCGCGGTCACGACCCGCAGACCACCCGCCGATTCTTTGCCGGTGTGCAGCAAAGCCAAAGCGTCCTGAAGGCCGATCGCAGGCAAGGGATCTTTCAGGACCCGTTCATCACCTTCTCTCGCAAGCTGATCAGCCAGAACCGGCTCGACCGCGGTCGGCAGATGGAGGCGAAATGGGGCTGGGTCTTTGACCGGATCCAGTCGGAATATGGGATCGCGCCGGGCGTGTTGCTGGCCTTCTGGGCCTTCGAGACGGATTACGGCGCCTTTCAGGGCAACTTCAACACGCTCAACGCGCTGGTCACGCTCAGCCATGATTGCCGCCGACCAGAGCTGTTCCGGCCGCAGGTCTTTGCGGCGCTTTCGCTCTATGAGAATGGCGATTTCAACCCGTCCACCACCACTGGCGCATGGGCCGGAGAGATCGGCATGGTGCAAATGCTGCCGCAGGACATCCTCGACAATGGTGTCGACGGGGATGGCGACGGGCAGGTGACGCTGAAGACCTCGGCGCCCGATGCGCTGTTGTCGGGGGCCAAGATGTTGTCGCATCTGGGCTGGCGCCCGGGAGAGCCCTGGCTACAGGAAGTGACGCTGCCAAGCGATCTGGATTGGTATGCAACCGGGCTGGGCACGACGCGGACGGTGGCGGAATGGGAACAGCTTGGCATCCGTGCACGCGCCGGTCAGCTGGATGACGGACGGCTTGAGGCGTCGATCATCATCCCGCAGGGGCGCAAGGGGCCTGCATTCATCGCCTATCCGAACTTTCGCGTTTATTTCGAATGGAACCAAAGCTTTACCTATGTCCTGACCGCGGCGTACTTTGGCACGCGCCTCGAGGGGGCAAGTGTCTATTCCGCGGGCAATCCGGACGCCGGTCTCTCTGGTCCGCAGATGAAAGAGCTGCAGCGGCGTCTGACAAATCGTGGCTATGACGTCGGTGACATCGATGGGATCCTCGGCGCGGGCACGCGTGCGGCGGTGCGCGACGTTCAGCGCGAACTGGGTATGCCCGCCGATGCATGGCCCACGGCGGCCCTGCTGAACCGGCTCTGATCGGCGCCTTGTCAACGCAAGGGGGAGGGCGCGCCCGGGGCGTGGCCTCGTCCTGCCGGGGCGGAGGATCTTGGGGCCAAACCTGAATGCGCCCCGGGATACCCCTCAGGAGATGATCTCGAACCGCAGTACATCGACCATGCCGCGGTCGGTGATCTTCAGCGCCGGGATCACCGGCAGCGCGAGAAAGGCAAGCTGCAGGAAAGGCTCTTCGAGCGTCACCCCAAGGCCCCGCGCCGCAGCGCGCAGATCCGTCAGGGCGGCGCGCACCTCCTCAAAGGAGGCAAGGCTCATCAACCCGGCAACTGGCAGCGCCAGTTCCGCCAGAATCTGCCCGTCACGGACCACGACAAAGCCGCCTTCGATCTCAGACAGGCGATTGCTGGCCAGCGCCATGTCCGCATAGGACACGCCAACGCAGGCGATGTTGTGATGGTCGTGACAAACGGTCGAGGCAATGGCCCCTGCCTGCAGCCCGAACCCCTTCACAAAGCCGGTGGCGATATTGCCGTTCTTGCCGTGTCGCTCGACCACGGCGATCCGCACCAGATCACGCGCCACGTCCGGGGCCTTGTCGCCGTCGACGATCGCGATGTCCTCGTGCAGATGGTCGGTGAGGATCTGCCCCTCGCGGATCCCGATCACATCGGTGGTCACCTTGTTGGCGCGGGTGCGAAAGTCAGCCGCCTGCACCTTTGGCGCCTTGACGGAGCCGCGCCCAACCGGTTCGACGGTTTCGCGCGCGGCAAAGGCCTCTGGCGTGACCAGCACGCCCCCGGCCAGCACCTGCTGCACGTCGCAATCTTCGAGCGAGCCCAGCACCGCGATATCGGCGCGTTTGCCGGGGGCGATCTGGCCGCGATCCTTGAGACCAAAGGCCTCCGCCGCCGAAAGCGAGGCGGCGCGATAGACCGCCAGCACCGGCGTGCCAAGGCGGATCAATTCCCGGATCATGAAATCAAGGTGCCCCTGTTCGCCGATGTCCAGAGGATTGCGGTCGTCCGTGCACAGGCACATGTACGGCGCGGTGCGCTCATCCAGCAGCGGTTGCAAGGCGTGCAGATCCTTGGACACGGATCCCTCCCTGATCAGGATCCGCATCCCCTTGCGCAGCTTTTCCAGCGCTTCCTCGACGGAGGTGGCCTCGTGCTCGGTGCGGATACCCGCGTTGAGATAGGCGTTCAGGTCGGTGCCCGACAGCAGCGGGCAGTGGCCGTCGATGTGCAACCCGTCAAAGAGCTTCAGCTTGGCCATGGCACCGGGGTCGCGGTGCACAACACCCGGATAGTTCATGAACTCCGCCAGCCCGAGGCCAGAGGAATGCCCCCGCAGCGGCAGGAGGTCTCCGGCGCTCAGTTCCGCGCCGGCGGTCTCCATATGGGTTGAGGGCACACAGGAGCTTAGCTGTACCTTGAGGTCCATCAGAACATGCTCGCTGGCCTCCTGGAAATACTGGATGCCGGCAGCGCCGATCACATTGGCGATTTCGTGCGGGTCGCAGATGGCCGTGGTCACACCACGCGGGGTGACGCATCTGTCAAACTCGAACGGGGTGACGAGCGAGCTTTCCACATGCAGATGGGTGTCGATGAAACCGGGAACAAGGATCCGGCCGGAGACATCGATCTCTGTCTGCCCGCCGACACCTTGCCCGCCGAGATTTGGGCCAACGCTGACGATCCGGTCGCCAAGGATCGCCACATCCCAGTCCATCAGCGCGCCGGTCATCATGTCCAGAACGCGCCCACCGCGCAGGACGATATCTGCGGGATGCTCGCCGCGGGCTGCCTTGATGCGTGTTTCCAGATTGGTCATGGCGTGATCCCCGTCGATTGCTCCGGTCTGCAAGGTGCCTCAGCCTGACGTCGGGGGCCAGACCCGGACGAGGTCGAGGCCGCGAAAGCCTGCTGAACGGACGGGCCGAGGCCGCAAGTGCCGCCTCAGGGGGCGGCGATGCCGAGCGTGTCGAGCCGACCTGCAAAAACGGGATCGTCGCTTTTGCCGGTCAGCACGTCGAACTGCTCTTCCTTGATGAACTGCACACTGCCGCCATAGGCAGGCGAGGCCATGCCCTGGATCACCACGCCATTGTTCAGACGTTCACGAATCACATCGTTGAAGCGGTCGCAGGTCGGACGGGCGGCCTCGGTTTCCGCCTCTGAGCGCAGATCGAGAAGCGCGCCGGACACATAGGCCATCATCACGGCCTGAAAGGCCTGCATTGGATCGGCCTCGATCGCGTCCATGCAATCGCCAAAGGTGCCGGTGCCGCCATTGACCACGCTTTGCAGACCCGCGACCAACTCTGGTTCCAGCCCGCGCACCATGTTGCCGTGCACGCTGGGATGAGTGCCCAGCTGCAATTCCGTGTCCCATGGCGTCAGGCGCAGCTTGCGCATTTCCGCCACCATTGCAGTGCCGGAGATCCGCGGCGCCCCCCTGTGGAACAGGTCGTTGCGAAACGTGCGGCAGTGCAGCAGATCCTTGGCTGTCTCGCCCCAGCCCTCGCTGACGGCAGAGCGCAGGAATTCCAACTCGACGTCCTCGAGAAAGATCGCGTCCATGTGTTCGGCCAGAACGGCGGGGCCTGCAAAGGCCATCTTGGCCTCGTTCAGCGGGCCTTCGATCTCTTCGAGCCAGATGCCCTTGCCATTGGGGCTGGCGATTTCATGTTCGAGGAACTGATCGTTCGACTCCGAAAGCCGGGTCCACAGCGCCTTGAGATGCGGCACGGTCTCGCCCTGCATGTCCAACCAGGTGGAGACCCCCTTGCGCGCCGCCGAAAAGCTGCCGTCACCGCGGCTGCGGGGGGCGCGGCGAAAGATCTGGCGAATGGGGTCCGCCGCGGCCCAGCCGGCTGCCGCATTGTAGCCGAAATAGGCCACCGCCCCCGGCGCCATCCAGCTGCCGAGAACCTCGACGATCTCGCCCTTGACCGCATCGGGCACCCAGGCCCACACGCCATGGGCGCTGGCAAAGTCGAACTTCTGCTCAGGCGGGGCCTTGGCCATTTCACCAAAGCTGCCCTCGATCACTTGCACGTTCTCCAACCCTGCTGCCTTGATCAGCGCGTTGGCGGCGACGATGTGTTCTGGCATGAAATCATAGCCGACGAATTCCGCGTGCGGATAACAGGCGGCCAGCGCGATCAACGTGTTGGCGGAACCGCAGCCCAGTTCAAGAAACCGGAACGGTTTAGACGGATCTGGGCACCGGAAGTTGGCGAACATCATCGCTTGCTGCCAGCGCCTCGGGTTCATCTCCACCTGAATGGCGTCCATGTAAGAGGACTCGGTGGGGTAGCCTTGTGACCAATCGGACATGTGATGCTCCTGGCGTGAAATGCAGGGTATGGAATGCGGGGTGATCGTTGCGGGGATTGCCCCGCTTGGCAAGGGGGCGGGTCAGTCGAACGCCAGCCCGAGCCGCGCCATGTGTCGCAAGAAGTCCGGGTCCTCGGCCTTGCCCTGCAGCACCTCCAGGTGCTCGGGCAGGGCGATTTGCAGGCAGCCGCCAAAATGGGGCGAGACAAGGCCGGGCATCTTTTCCCCGGCCTGAAGCCTTTCGAGCATGATCCGGTTGAAGCGCGCACAGCTTTCGGCGGCGGCCTCTGCTACGGCCTCGGAGCGCAGGTCGATCAATTGGCCGGAGATCAGCGCCATGATGGTCGCCTGAAAGGCCTGTTCGGGGGAGGTCGGCACCGCGTCCATGCAACTGCCGAAGGTGGCGTCGGGGGCCTCGGCGGCGGCGTGCAGCGCCTCGATTATCTCTGGCGGCAGGGTTTGGCGCAGCCTTTGATAGACCGAAGGGTGGGTGCCTACGCGCACTTTTGGATCCCACGGGGCCACGCGCAGGGCGCGCATGTGTTCGATCATGCGCCCATTGGGCATCGCGGGGGCGCCGCGATGAAACAGGTCCTTGCGCATCGTGCGCCAGTGCAACAGGTCCCGCGCGATCTCCCCCCAGCCATCGGCCACCGCGTCGCGCAGCAGCGCCAGATGCGCGTTTTCGAGAAAGAGTGCGTCCATGTGTTCCGCCAGCACCGCGGGTCCGGCAAAGTCCATCTTGGCCTCGGACAGGGGCCCGGCGATGTCATCCAGCCAGATGCCGGTGCCATGCGGGCTGGCCAGTTCATGCGCGAGCAGGGAGTCGGAGGCGCCGTCGAAGGTTTTCCAGATGGCTTTCACCTGCGGCACGCCCTGCCCCAGATGCTCCAGCCAGCGGTCAGCGCCTTGCCGCGCCGGACCAAAGCGGTCGTCGGGAGGACCCGGGCGTGCATTGCGGAAGATCATCCGCAGCGGTCCGGCGGCCCCCCAACCCGCGGCGGCGTTGTAGCCGAAATAGGTGACCCCGCCAGGTGCAAGCCAGGCGTTGAGGACCTCCACGAGCTCCTGCCGGACCTCTTGCGGCACCCAGGTCCAGACCCCGTGCGCGGCGGCAAAATCAAACGGCGCGTCCGGCGGGGCCTTGGCCATTTCGGCAAAGCTGGCTTCGTGCACGGTGACGTTGTCCAGGCCTGCCGCGTCGATCAGGTCCTGCGCGCGCAGAACGTGTTCGGGCATGTAGTCATAGCCCACGAAAGTGGCCTGCGGGTAGCAGGCGGCCAGTCCGATCAGCGTGACAGCGGAGCCGCAGCCCAGTTCCAGAAAGCGGAAGGCTGAGGCGGGGTCGGGGCAGCTGCGGCCGGCGAAGGCCATGGATTGGGCCCAGCGAGTTGGCGTGATCATCGGCTGAATGGAGTCGATATAGCCGGTGTCTGTCGGATATCCTTGGGACCAGATGGACATAATGTGGGCCTTTGTCGGGAAAACGCTCTGGATGGAATTTCCCCATGGTTGCGGTGAAGCCGCGCGATTGGCAAGAGGCAGGCGCGGCAATAGCGGGTATTGGCCCTTGGGTGGGTGATGCAATCAGACGTCTGGAGGAGATGATCGGAGGTGTCTGGTCGCAGTGCCGTATTGTGTCGCCGGGGGGCCAGCCCCCCGGACCCCCCGGAGTATTTTTGAAACAAAGAAGCCCGGGGCCGCGGGCGATTTGCGCTTGCTTGCGGTGCGGCTTTGGGGCTGATCTCTGCGGTGAGATCGCCAAGGGCTGCGGCTAACCGGAGAGAGTGTCATGAAGATTGCATTGGTGGGCATCGGCAAGATCGCAAAGGACCAGCATGTGCCGAGCATCGCTGCCAGCGCTGGCTGGTCGCTTGCGGCCACTTGCTCGCGCAGCGGGACGGTTGAGGGCGTTGAAGCCTTTCAGGACATGGAGACGATGCTGACGGCACGCCCGGATATCGAAGTGGTGTCGCTTTGCCTGCCACCGGTGCCGCGCTTTGAGGCCGCGCAGGCGGTATTGCGGGCCGGTCGGCATGTGATGCTGGAGAAGCCACCGGGTGCGACCTTGTCGGAATGTCATGCGTTGGAAGAGATGGCGCGCACGCAGGGCGTGTCGCTGTTCGCCACATGGCATTCGCGCGCGGCCGAGATGGTCGCACCGGCGCGACGCTGGCTGGAGGACAAGGTGGTCACCGGGGCGCGGATCACGTGGAAGGAAGATGTGCGGCGCTGGCACCCGGGACAGGACTGGGTGTTCGATCCCGGTGGCATGGGCGTGTTCGATCCGGGCATCAATGCCCTGTCGATCCTGACAGGGATCTTGCCGATGCCGGTGCATTTGATCTCAGCGCGCCTCGAAGTGCCAGCCAACCGGCAGGGGCCGATTGCGGCGGCGTTGCAGTTTACGCATGGGGTGGACGCCGCGTTCGACTGGCGACAGGAAGGTCCGCAAAGCTGGGACATTGTCGTGAGCACGTCCGCCGGTGAGTTGGCGTTGCGTGAGGGCGGCGCGCGGCTTTTCGTGGATGGTGTCGAAGTGATACCGGATGCGCCGCTCTTGGGGGAGTATCCGCGCCTTTATGTCCAGATGGCTGAGCTTGTGGCGCGGGGCGGCATCGACATGGATCTTTCGCCCATGCGCCATGTCGCCGATGCCTTTTTGCTGGGTGAACGCGTACAGGTTGAACCGTTCCACTTTTAGATGTGCAACGCGTGAATAACCCTTGAGTCAAAAGCAGAAGTTGCGCTTGTTTCGGGCTGCGCATTGCGTGGTTTGTCGATTCGATCCAAGGGGGGCGCTGTGAAATTCATCCATATGTCGGACATTCATCTGGGCACGCCGGGCATGTTGATCGAAGGTATCGATCCCTACACCCGACTGGCCCGCGCATTTGGTCATATCGCGGAGCATCACAACGATGCCGCGCGCCTTGTCATCACCGGCGATCTCACCCATTGGGCCGATCCGGAAGCCTACGACGCCTTGAAACAGGCCCTGAAGGTCGTCCCCGTGCCGGTGCGCCTGATGGTCGGCAACCACGATGCGCGCGATGCCTTTCTCACGGCGTTTCCGGATCATCCCCGGGATGCGCATGGATTCATCAACCACGTGGACGAGACCCCAGAGGGGCGTTTCATCTTTTGTGACACCACGGAACCGGGGACCCATGCGGGACATTTCTGTGCCCGGCGTCTCGCCTGGCTGGACGCGCAATTGACCGACGCACCGCGGGCGTTTGTCTTTTTCCACCACAACCCGCTGCATCTTGGCGATCCGTCAACGGATATGCTGTCGATTGTCGATGCCGACCAGGCACCCTTGCGGGCCGTTCTGAAACGGCACAGGGACAAGATCGTGCACCTGTTCTTTGGCCATGTGCATGAACCGCTGTGTGGCACTCTGGCGGGTATCCCGTTCTCCGGCGTGCCTTCGACGGTGCACCAGGTGATCCCGAACCTCGACGTGTCGGATGTGTCCGGGATGGGCCCGCTGGAGCCTTCGTACCGTGTTGTCCTGACCCGGGGCGAGGACGTCGTGATCCACCAGATCCCCTTCGCCTGGGATGGTGAGGTGGTCTATCACGGCAACTCTTTTGAGGATTGGGCGAAACCGGATTGAGCCAAGCCCGGGCAGGCGACCCGACCGGTGCCGTCCAGCGCGGCGCGCTGTAGCGCGGGGTTGACCCCGCGCCCTTTGCCGATCAGCCCGGACGATAGATCCGTTGGGCTTCGGGATCTTCTGTCTCGTAGGCCAACGCATCGAGGCGGTCCCAGATCTCTTCGCTCAGGCGCGTTTCCGCCCAGACGCGCGTCTGCGCCAACCGCTCAGGGGCGGAGACGCCCACGATTGTCGAAGTCACTCTGGGATCTCGCAGGCTGAAACCGAGTGCTGCGGCCCCCATGGCGATACCCTCCTTGGCGCATAGCGCCTCGATGGTACGAACAGGGACCAGTTCCGCATCACTGGCGTCCTGGTAGGTCACGCGGGGCAGCGCATCCGCGCCTTTCGCCAGCAC
>JBELMB010000025.1:0-14903 GCA_042088665.1 Sagittula sp. | reverse complement strand
CACCCCTCCGGCAAAGGGGGCTGCGTTCAACACGGCGATCTCTGCGTCATAGGCATAGTCGAACATCTCTTCTGCCGATCGGTTCAAAAGCGTGAAGCGATTGTGAGAGATCAGCGCGTCAAAGGGGTAGGCTTGCAGGATCGGAAGCATCACATCGATCCGTCCCATGGCCAGTCCGACCGCCTGCGCCACCCCTTCCTCTTTGAGTCGGAACAATGCGTCCAGCGCGCCGCCGTCTGCGGTGACTTCTGACAGGTCGCGGGCATGTTCGGGATCGTGCAGATGCAGGAGCGGTATCTGCGTCAGGTTCAGTGCCGACAGGCTTTCCTCAACTGACCGGCGCACACGATCAGCGTCAAAGCGTCCGGTGTCCATGTCCCGGTCGAGTTTGGTCGACAGCACAAACCCTTCTGGCAAGCCGCCGCGCTCGCGGATGACGGCTCCGATCCGGGACTCGGACTGGCCAAGCCCGTAGTTGCGCGAGGTGTCGAGCATGTTGACCGATCCAGCCGCGGCGCCGTCAAAGATCGCCTCTACCGTGGCGCGGGCCCGTGCTTCGTCCACCTCATAGCCGTAGGTGACTGGCATATCGCCGAGCGCGGCGGCGCCAAAGCTGATCTCTGTCACTTCGAGATCGGTGGTGCCGAGGGCAAAATGGGGCAAGGGTGTCATTTTGAACCTCAGGATGGATCTGCGTATCTTCTGCGTATCTGGGCGCCTTGATGGGGTATGGCTGGCCGCAACACTCTCATGCCATGCGTCAAAGCGCTTGTCGAAGGGGATTGGAGAGTGGTTGCGAGCAGATGCAGAGGCGGCGTGGCTTTGGTTCCGTCATCATGTTCTTGCCAACCCCGGAGCGTCCATTGCGAAAGCTGACACCTGCATTGGGTTACAGGCAGCACGTGTGGAAGCGGAGGAAAGGTTGATAAGAGCGCGGTGGCGAACAGGTTCTTCTCTGGCGGTGTAGCAGTTCACAACCATCGGCAATGATGCGTGGTTTTGGTTGGTCCGAATACTTGATCCAGGCGACTGGACACAAAATACACTTTTGAGTTCAGCTTATATTCTTCTCGCATACAAAGTGGCCGGTGCTTCTCGGGAATTTAGGATGCTGAATTCATTTATATAATACCAATAGCTTTCCAAATTGCCGGTTCCTGATCTGCTCAGACGAGCGCCCCACCGTAAGTGCACCCCGATAATGATGGAGACACCAAAAGCCAGCCCCCCGCTACAAATCTGCTGTGGGGTGCCGTCACTGTCACCAACAAAGCGCAAGGCAAGCATCCAAAGGGCAAATCGTACAGTCCATGCCAAAGGACGGCCCATGCCAAAGCAAGGGCGCGCACAGTCGCTATGGGTGACCTCAGTGCCTCCATCGCCATCGGGGGCCATATCCAAGGTGCCGAGGTCTTCGCCCTGTTTCGCAAGGCGTTCCTTGCCTGCACCCTCTGCGTGATGCTTGATCCGCAGCCCGTGCCGGGGCACAACCCAACGGCAAGGTGTTCGCGCCTTTTTTCACACGGCCTCCCCAGCCAGGGACGCTTGCCGTGCAAGCCTGCGGTGGGTTTGTGCGTGCAGGAGGCAGGGCACCGTTTGTCGTCCGAAGTCTAGGAAGGACCACCTT
The DNA here is from genome assembly GCA_042088665.1 of Sagittula sp. Lineage (GTDB taxonomy): Bacteria > Pseudomonadota > Alphaproteobacteria > Rhodobacterales > Rhodobacteraceae > JBELMB01. The sequence goes on along the minus strand of JBELMB010000025.1, from coordinate 13,276 downwards.
GATGAAATGCGCCTTGATCGGGCTTGGCATGGTCTCGGGGACCTATGCCGATGCCATCTCTCGCTTGCCGGACCTCGAATTGACCCATGTCTTTGCCCGATCGGAAACGGCGCGAGAGGCATTCCTGAACGACTGGCCCGACCTTGGTGCCAAGGCGGCCGAAAGTGTCGAAGAGATTGCCGGGTCCGACGTCGACTTTGTCCTACTGACCACGCCGCCCAACGCCCGACGAGAGATCTTGGATCTGCTGGTCGCGGAGGGCAAACCGATCCTCATGGAAAAACCGGTCGAGCGGACGCTGCCCGCCGCGACACGACTGGTCGAGACCTGCGAAATCGCCAGTGTGCCGCTGGGCATCATGCTGCAACACCGTGCGCGCCCGGTTGTGGCGGACCTGCGCAAGGTGCTGCCCGATCTTGGCCCGTTGCGCATGATCGAGGTCGCCGTGCCATGGTGGCGGCCGCAGGGCTACTACGATGAACCGGGCCGGGGCAGCTATGCGCGCGATGGCGGCGGGGTGCTGATCAGTCAGGCAATTCATACGCTTGACCTGATGCTGTCGCTGGCGGGCCCGGTGGCAGAGGTCACGGCGATGACCGCCAAAACCGGTTTTCACAAGATGGAGGCCGAGGATCTCGTTGCCGCAGGCCTGCGCTTTGACACCGGTGCTTTTGGCCATCTCTTTGCCACCACAGCCAGTTTTCCGGGCCGTGGCGAGACGATCACGTTGCACGGACAGGCCGGGTCGGCGCATCTGGAGGCAGGGCTTTTGCGGCTGGACTGGCAGGATGGCCGGTCTGAAACGCTGGGACAGGCGGTCCAGTCCGGAGCCGGAGCGGATCCCATGGCATTCACCTCCGACTGGCACCGGTTCGTCATCGAGGATTTCATGCGCGCGCTGCGCGAAGGGCATCCGCCGCTGGTGCCGGGCCGCGCTGCGCTGGGCGTTCACCGGCTGATCGCCGCGATTGAGACCTCTGGCCGGACAGGCCGCCCCATCGCCACGAAGGACATGTAAGATGAGTTTGAAACTGGGCATCCTCGGCATCGACCACGGTCACATCTTTGGCATGCTGCAGGGCATGAAGGCCGAAGGCGCGACCTGCGCGCAGTATTGGACGGACGGGCCTGCCGTGACAGAGGCCAAGTTCAACGCAGTGTTCCCAGAGGTGCAGAAGGCCGCCGACCGCCGTGCCCTTCTGGATGCGGATCTGGACCTGATCCTGATCGCCGCCGTGCCTGAGGACCGCGCCGCGCTGGCCATCGAGGCGATGGAAGCGGGCAAGGACGTGATGGTCGACAAGCCGGGCTGCACCACGCTTGAGCAGCTGGCGGCCTTGAAAGAGACGCAGGCGCGGACCGGGCGCATCTGGTCGGTCAATTTCTCGGAACGGTTTCAGGTGCGGGCCGCGGTCAAGGCGTCTGAACTTGTGGCCTCAGGCGCGATCGGGCGTGTGATTCAGGTCGTCACGCTGGCACCGCACAAGCAGAACCTGAAAACGCGGCCGGACTGGTTCTTTGATCGGCAGCGCTACGGGGGCATCCTGTGTGACATCGGCAGCCACCAGGTGGACCAGTTCCTGCATTTCACCGGCTCGACGGAAACCCGGATCGCCCATGCCCTGGTGGAAAACACCACGCTGCCGGACCATCCCGGATTTCAGGACTTTGGTGAAATGACGCTGGTGGGGGATCGGGGGCACGGCTACCTCCGGCTGGATTGGTTCACGCCGGACGGCCTGCCCACATGGGGTGACGGGCGGCTATTCCTGCTGGGCACCGAGGGCACCATCGAGTGCCGAAAATACACCGACATCGGACAGCCGCACCGAACCGACACGCTTTACCTCGTGAATGGGACGGAAAACGCGCAGATCGACTGTCGCGACGTGGCATTGACCTATTTTCAAAGCCTCACCAACGACTTGGAAAACCGTACGTGGAAGACCGCGCCGCAAGAGCACAGCTACCGCACGATGGAAATCGCCATCCGGGCCCAGATGTTGGCAGAAGGCCAATGATCCGCGTTGCGATCATTGGTGCGGGCATCGGGGCGGAGCATCTCGCGGCATATCGTGCCCTGCCGGGCCGGTTCGAGATTGCAGCGCTGTGTGATCTGGACCGCGTGCGGGCGGAGAAAGTGGCCGAGACGCATCCTGTGCCCATCGCCACTGATTTCGATGCGCTTCTGGCGGATCCCTCCGTGGGTCTGATCGACATTTGCCTGCCGCCGCACCTGCATCTCGCGGCCTGCCTGAAGGCGCTGGATGCGGGCAAGGACGTCATTTGTGAAAAGCCGCTGGTCGCCTCGCTCAAGGAGGCAGATGCCCTGATTGCCAAGGCGCAGGAGACAGGCAAGCGCGTGTTCCCGGTGTTCCAATATCGCTATGGGCCGGGAACGGCGCAGCTGCGGGCGGTCATGGAGGCTGGTTTGGCGGGGCGGCTATTTGCCGGAACCATCGAGACCCATTGGAACCGGGATGCAGCCTACTATGCCGTGGATTGGCGTGGGACATGGGCGGGAGAGCGCGGCGGGGCTGTCTTGGGCCATGCGATCCATATTCACGATTTTCTGCCCGCTTTTCTGGGTCCTGTGGCGCGGGTCCATGCGGAGCTTGCGACGCGGGTCAATGAGATCGAGGTCGAGGACTGTGCGGCGCTTGCGTTGCGGATGCAGAGCGGGGCGGTGCTGACCTCTTCGATCACGCTGGGGGCCGCCACGGATGAGACGCGGATGCGGCTCGTGTTCGAAGGGGTGACGGTGGAATCGGGCCGCGCGCCCTATGCGCCAGCGGAGACGGGCTGGCATTTTACCGCGCGCGCGCCGCGCCAGCAGGCCGAGATCGATGCCGTTCTCGCAGATGTGCCGCCGCAGGACACCGGGTTCGTCGGATTGTTCGGGGCCATTGCGGATGCGATGGAGGGCCGGGGCGGGGGCGAAGTGACGCTGTCCGATGGGCGCAGATCGCTGGAGTTTGTCAGCGCGGTCTATGCCTCCGCACGGCAGGGCGGGCCGGTTGCGCTGCCGCTTGGACCGGATTTTTCCCTGTATGACGGGTGGTTACCAGAGTGAGTTGGCGGGTTCGGCGGCGGGACTCAGACTGCGTCTTTCGCCCGCCCACCGACCCCGCGGTGCGCCTTATCCGCGGGGCAGGGTCATATCGGGATCGTAGACGGCCGGGGCAATGACGCGGGCGGGGACAAGATCCCCGAGCAGGTCGAGCATGATCTGCGTGCCAATCGCGCTCTGGTCCGGGTTGATGAAGCCCATCGCCAGGTTCAGGCCCGTGCGATGGCCCCAGGCGCCGGATGTGATCGTGCCGATGACCTTGCCATCCTGCATCATCGATGCGCCGGGGTGGGCTGCGCATTTGCTTGTCTCGACCGCGAGCGAAACCAGTGACTTGCGCGGGCCATCGGCCTGTCGTGTCAGCAAGGCCTGTTTGCCGATGAACTCTTTGTTCAGTGTGACAAAGCGGTCGAGACCTGTCTCGAAGGGGTCGAATTCGGTCAGCAAATCAGCCTTCCAATGCAGGAAACCCTTTTCCATCCGCATCGATTCGACCGCGTGGCTGCCAAAGAGCCGCAGGCCATGGGCTTCGCCCGCTTGTGTGAGGGCCGTGAAGGCGGCGAAGAGCGAAGCCAGGGGCACGTGCACTTCGTAAGCCAATTCGCCGGAAAAGGAGACGGACATCACCGTGGCAGGCGCAATGCCGACAAAGGTTTCGCGCAGTGAGAGCCATGGAAAGGCCTTGGCCGACACGTCGCCCCGCACCACCTCGGACAGAACCGCGCGTGCCTTGGGGCCCGCGAGGAGCAGGATCGCGTGGCTGTCCGTCAGGCTGCGGAACTGCACGTCCTCACCGGGCTGGCGGTGTTTTTCCAGCCAATCCATGTCATGGCGTTCGGAGGCAGCGGCGGAGCCGTACCAGACACGGGCCGGGCCGCGGTCCGAGGCGGGAAGATTGGCAAAGGTGGCCTCTGCCTTGACCATGCCATGGGCGTTCAGAAGATAGCCGAGGCCGAGCCGTCCGTCGCGCTTTGGCACGCGGCTGCAGCTGAGGCGGTCAAGGAAGGTATGGCGGTCGGCACCGGTTATCTCGATCCGGTTGAAGCCGTTCACTTCGGCGAGACCAACGGCGGATTGCACCGCCTTCACTTCTTCCCGCACGGCGTCAAAGCTTTCGTCGAAGCGGTAGCTGGGGGTGGTGTGCAGCCCGGGGGCAAAGAACTCTGCCCGTTCCCAGCCATTGATCGGCGCGAAATGCGCGCCTTTGGCCGCCAGAACCGGGGTGATCGGCGTGGTGCGTGCATGGCGGGCGGCAGGGCGGTGTTCGTTGGGGAAGTGGAAGCGGAATTCGTTCTGGTAGTCCTGGATCGCCATTTTGGCGGTCAGTTCCACGTTTGTGTGGGGTCCAAAGCGACGCGGGTCGAGCGGCCAGGTGTCGTAGCAGGCCTCGCCGTGCACGATCTGTTGCGCCAGAAGCCAGCCGTGGCCGCCACCTTCGCCGAGGCCCGCGCGCAACCCGATGATGCAATAGGCGTTGCGCTTGCCGGGGATCGGGCCGACCAGCGGTGTGCCGTCGATGGTGTAGGTGATCGGGCCGTTCACGATGGTGTGGATGCCTGCGTCCTGCAGCGCGGGCATGCGGGCAAACGCGCCCTCGAGCACGTCCATCACGCGGTCCAGATCATCAGGACACAAGGCGTTGGTGAACTTCGGGTCGATCCCGTCCATGCCCCAAGTGCGGCAGTCCTGTTCGTAGAAACCCACCAGGAGCCCCTGCTTGTCCTGACGGCAGTAGTAGTCCGAGATCGGGCAGCGCAAGAGCGGCATGCGGTGACCGGCCTCGGCAATGGCGGGGATGTCCTCGGTGACAAAGTACTGATGTTCCATGGACATGACCGGGTGGTGCACGCCCATCATGGCGCCCACTTCGTTGACGCGGTACCCGCAGGCGTTGATCACGACCTCTGCGTGGATCTCGCCCTTGGGTGTTTCAACGACCCAGGTGTCATCGGACAGTTGGCGCAGGCCTGTCACGGGGGTGTTGCGGTGCACTTCGGCGCCGGCCTTGCGCGCGCGCCGCGCCAGCGCCTGACACAACTGCGCCGGGTCGATGTCACCGTCCAGCGGATCCCAGAGCCCACCGATCAGGTTGTCGGTCGAGATCAGCGGATGGCGGCGGGCGCATTCCGCTGCGTCGATCACTTCGAAATGCACATCCATCCCCCGCGCCATGGAGGCAAAATGCGCGTAGCCTTCCATATGCGCCTCGGTATTGGCGAGCCGGATGCCGCCGTCGCCATGATGGTAGGTGATCGGGTAGTCCGGGTCCTCGGACAGGTCTTTGTAAAGCTTGATCGAGTGGCTCTTGAGCCCCACCATCGTCTGCCCCATGCCAAAGTTCGTGACCTGCGCGGCGGAGTGCCATGTGGTCCCTGAGGTCAGCTCGTCGCGCTCCAGCAGCATGACATCGGTCCAGCCTTCCTGCGTCAGGTGATAGAGCGTGGAACAGCCCGCGATGCCGCCGCCGATCACAACGGCGCGTGTGGTGGTTTTCATGCGGGGTCCTCCCTTTGGGGTGCAACACTCTGGTCCGGAAAGGGACGAGATTGCCGTCGCAAAGCAAGGCATTGGCTGTGGTTTCGATCTTCGTGAAACGGAGATTTCGAAAAGCTTCATCTATGGCGTGCCGCTTGTCAGTTCAGACCGGCGCCGACCTAGTGGCGTCATGAACGACTCCGGCAAATCTTCACGGCGGCGCAGTGGACGCGGCGCCAAGCATCGGGACCGCGCCCGGGGGCCGGTGAACCCTGCGCCGCCCGGGCAATCGGGGGGGCAGTACCGGCCCCTGAGCGACACGGAACTGGTGCAGATCCATGCCTGTGCCTTGCGGCTGTTGTCAGAGCTGGGCATGGGCGAGGTGCCCGATCGATTGCGGCGTGATCTGCTGGCTGCCGGGGCCGTGGAGAAGGGCGCGCGCGTCTGCCTGCCCCGCCCGCTGGTGGAGGCGGCCATCGAGGCCGCGCCCAAGCGGTTTACGTTGCATGGGCGCGATCCTGCACGCGACATCGACGTGGGGGGCGATGCGGTGTTCTTTGGCACCGGAGGTGCGGCAGTGCAGACGCTTGACCTCGACACCGGGCGCTACCGGCCTGCCACGCTTCGGGATCTGCATGATTTTACGCGGCTCCAGGACCGGTTGGACAACGTGAGCTGGTTCACCCGCTGTTGCATCGCCACCGACGTCGAGGACGTCTTTGAACTGGACGTGAACACGGTCTACGCGCTGTTGCGCAACACGACAAAGCCCGTGGCGACGGCCTTTACGCTGGCGCAAAGCGTTTCGCCGATTGTCAGGATGCTGGACATTGCCGCCGGGGGACCGGAGGCATTTTCCCGGCGGCCCTTCCTGAAGGCGCATATCAGCCCGGTGATTTCCCCGATGCGCTTTGGCGAGGACGCGGTTGACGTGGTCTATGAATGCGTTGCTCACAATATCCCGATTTCCAACATCACCGCGGCGCAGTCTGGGGCGACCGCACCCGCAACATTGGCCGGTTTTCTGGCGCAGTCCCTTGCGGAAACGCTGGCCAGCCTTGTCATGGTGCATGTGATCCGTCCCGGTCACCCCATGGTGTTTTCCAACTGGCCGCTGGTCATCGATCTGCGCACCGGGGCCTTTTCCGGAGGCGGGGGCGAGGTGGCTGTGCTGAACGCGGCCTCGGCGCAGTTGTCGAATTGGCTGGACCTGCCGTCAGGCGTCGCGGCCTGCATGAGCGACGCAAAGGCCATCGATGCGCAATACGGTTCTGAAAAGGCGCTGACGGCACTGGCCGCGGGGCTGGCCGGGGGCAACCTCGTGTACGAGAGTGCGGGCATGACCGCGGCACTGTTGGGCGCCAGTTTCGAAGGGTTCGTGCTGGACGACGAGATGCTGGGTGCGGTCCACAGGGTGTTGCGTGGCGTCGAAGTCACGGAAGAGACATTGGGGTTCGACGCGATCTGCGATGTCGTTCTGGGAGAGGGGCATTTTCTGGGCGCAGACCAGACATATGCCGCGATGGAGCGCGACTACCTCTATCCCGGCCTTGCAGATCGGGATGCCCCGCGCGCCTGGGAAGAGGCAGGCGCGCTGGAGGCCAAGACGCGGGCAAAGGTCCGCGCGCGCGAGATCCTCGACACACACCATCCGACCTACCTGTCTCCGGAACAGGATGCGGCCATCAAGGCAGCCTTTCCGATCCGGACTGTCTAACCCTCGCTGCGCGATGCGCACCAAGGACGCTGGATTATTGCCGCCCTCGACTATTGCCATGGGCTACGGGCACCGGGTCGTATGGCGTCCGCGACGCCGCCTGTTTCAGGCCGCGCGGTGGGGACGCGCCAAAGTCGGATCGGGCGCGAGGTCAAAGACCTTGATCCCGGAGAGGATGCCGTAGACCTCTTCGGCGTCGGCGTGCATCCGCTTCGTGGCGGAGGAGGTGTCTTCGACCATGGCTGCATTTTGCTGGGTGACGCTGTCGACCTGCGAGACGGCCGCGTTCACCTCGTTCAATGCCACGGATTGGGCATGTGCGGCGGTGGCCATCTGCCCGGTCAGATCCGCAACGTGGTCGAACTTTTTCACGATGAGACCCAGCGTATTGGCGGCGGTCTGGATCATGTCCACACCGCTTGCGACCTCTTTGGAGCTTTGGGAGACGAGGTCCTTGATCTGGCGCGCCGCGTCGGAGGCATTGCCGGCAAGGCCCCGCACTTCTTCGGCAACCACCGCGAAACCGCGGCCCGCAGGACCTGCGCGCGCGGCCTCTACCCCCGCGTTGAGCGCCAGCAGATTGGTCTGGAAGGCGATGTCCTCGATCAGGCCGATGATCTGCGTGATGCGGTCCGAAGAGGTCTGGATCCGGCCCATCGCTTCGGAGGCTTCGGAAACGGTCTTGGCGCCTTCTTCGGCAGAGCGCGCGGCCTCATGGGCCACTTCCTTGGCCTGCTCCGTGCTGGCGGAGGATTGCGCGACGTTCTGGGTCAACTCGTGCACGGCGGCGGCGGTCTGTTCCAGTGCGGCCGCCTGGCTCGCCGTGCGGTTTGACAGGTTGTCGGCGGCGGAGCTGACCTCGTCCACGACGGATTGCAGGCCATGCATCGTGCGCGACACGCGCGCCAGAACGTTGCCAAGTGCGGCATTCGCCTCGTTCAAACGCACGCGCACCGGATCGAATTCAGCGGGAAAATCGCTTTCATCCGGGCTGGGCACCACATGTGTCAGATCGCCTGCGGCCATCTTTTCGATTGCGGCAATGATGTGGGAGAAGGCGGCCGATTGCTCCTCTGCCTGAATGCGAAAGGTGGTTTCGACCACGCTTTCGATGTCCAGCGCAAAGGCGCGGGTCATCACGCCCACCCGGCGGCGGATTTCCGGAATGGCGCGCTGAGAAAACCCGGTGCGGCCCTTTTCAAGAAAGCGGTTCAACAGATCCGACGTGGCCAGCGCATAGGCTGACATATATGCCTCCAGCGGGAGATTGATGCGTGCATGGGTGCGGCCGATCCGGTCGATGGAGGCCAGGTATTCCTCATCGAATTGCGCACTCAGAAGGATTTCCCAGTGCTTTCTCTGGGCGTTGCGCGCATAGGTCATGCGCTCCGGTCCATCAAAGAAAGCGGCAAGGTCCGGATCCGCCTTGGCGCGGTCATAGAAGGCCTCCAGAACGGTATCGAGTTCGGGGATCAGTGCCTCGCCAACTTTCTTGAGGCGGTCGGTGTTCTTGCCGTCCAACTCGAAGCGCTTCAATTTCTTTTGCAGTGCCTGTGTCATCGTGAATCTTGCCTTTTTGGCTACGAAACTTGTCGATTGGGTATGGCACTTCGGTGGTTAACAACTGCGCGTATCGGGGAGGTTTCCACGACGAGTCGAGCAGGGATAATCCATTCAAATTTCAGAAAAATGTGTTCTGGAGGCAGAGGTCCAAGCGCTTGTATTCATGCGAGACATGGTTGCACGATCAAGTGTCGCGGCGTCGCATGAGACCTGGCTTGGGCTGGATTGACGTGGTTTTGCAGGCCGCGAAATGGTCTTGACGCGCGTTAAACCGACACTTTCTCAAGCAGTGTTTCCCGGGGTGTCTGGTCCTTTGTCGCGTCATGGATCACGCGACCGCGTTCAAGCGCAACGAAGTGGTCGCCCAGATCATAGGCGAAATCAAAGAACTGCTCCACGAGGACAATCGCCATATCACCGCGGGCGCGCAGGATTTTGATCACTTCGCCGATTTGTTTGATGATATTGGGCTGAATGCCTTCGGTCGGTTCATCAAGGAGCAACAGCTTTGGTCGTGCGATCAGCGCGCGGGCGATGGCCAACTGCTGCTGCTGCCCGCCCGAGAGGTCGCCGCCACGCCGCCCGAGGAAATCCTTCAGGATGGGGAAAAGCTCAAAGATCTCGTCCGGCACGCCCCAGTCCGATTTCGGCAGGCAGGCATAGCCGGTTTCGAGGTTTTCCCGCACCGTCATCAGGGGAAAGATGTCGCGGCCCTGGGGGACGTAGCCGACACCGGCGCGGGCGCGCGCATGGGCCGGCGCGTTGCGGCTGATCTCTGCGCCATCGAGTGTCATGCCGCCGCCGGAGCGGGGATGCGTGCCCGAGATCGCCTTGAGCAGGGAGGTCTTGCCGACGCCGTTCGTGCCCATCAGGCAGGTCACGGCGCCCGCCTTTGCCTGCATCGAGACATCGTAGAGGATCTGGGAGCGGCCGTAGTGCAGGGTGAGGTCTGAGAGGGTCAGCATGGGGCGGTCTCGTTGCGCGGCGTGGCGCCGGGAAGGATTGAGTATTTGGAAAACAGAGAAACCCGCATCCTGTCAGCGTCCGAGATAGACATCGATGACTTGCGGGTCTTGAGTGACATGGTCGATGGAGCCTTCGGCGAGGACGGAGCCTTCGTTCAGGACAGTGACTTTGCATCCGAGGCGGCGGACGAATTCCATGTCGTGTTCGACGACCACGACGGCGCGGGTCTTGGCGGCATCGACCAGCATCTGGGTGGTCTTTTCCCGCTCTGCCGGGGTCATGCCGGCGGCGGGTTCATCGACGAGCAGGAGGCGGGGTTCCTGTGCCAGAAGCATGCCGATCTCGAGCCATTGCTTTTGCCCATGGCTGAGTTCGCCTGCCTGGCGGGTCAGGCTGTCGGTCAGGCCGGTCTGTTCGGCGATGGCTTCGATCCGGGCGGCGCCTTCGCTGGTCTTCTTGTAGAAGAGCACGTCGAAGGGGCCGCGGTCGTTCTTGAGCGCCATGGCGAGGTTTTCGCGCACGGTCTGGGCCTCGAAAACGGTGGGTTTCTGGAATTTGCGACCGATGCCTTCGCGGGCGATCTGGCTTTCGGACAGGCCGAGCAGAGAGATGTTGCGTTCTCCCCAGATGACCTGACCGTTGTCGGGGCGGGTCTTGCCGGTGATGATATCCATGAAGGTCGTCTTGCCAGCGCCATTGGGGCCGATGATGGCGCGCAGTTCTGGTTCGCCGATCTGGAAGGACAGGTTGTTGATCGCCTTGAACCCGTCGAAGGAGACGGAGACGCCGGACATTTCGAGAAGCGTGCTCATTGTTTTCTCACGATCTTGTCGACGAGGCCGCCCAGACCCTGTGGCGCGAAGAGTGTGACCGCAACGAAGGAGAAGCCCAGCAGCACCAGCCACCAGTCCGTCCACTGGACTGTGTAGAACCCCAGGTCGATATTGGGGGCGCCGCCGCCAGTGAACCAGCTGGACAGCAGTGTGACAAAGACGGTGCCGAGCACCGCGCCGTAAAGGCGACCGCGCCCGCCGATCGCGACCCAGACCGCGAGGTAGATCGAGGCGATCGGGGCCACCTCGGCCGGGTTGATGATACCGGCCTGCGGATAATAGAGCGCTCCGGCGATGCCCGAGATCACTGCCGTCAGGGTGAACACGAAGAGTTTGTAGCTTTCGACATGGTAACCGAGGAAGCGCACGCGCGTTTCATCATCGCGAATTGCACGGACCACGGACCCCATCTTGCCAGAGGTCACGAAGGCAAAGAGCAGGTAGCCCAGAGCCAGCGCCAGTGCAGAGGCCCAGAGGAAGTAGATCGATATCTGCCCTTGCGGCATGCTCTCGAAACCGGGGATGTTCTGCAAGCCCGAGAGGCCGTTGTTGCCCCGCAGCCCGCTGTCGTTCTGAAACAGGTAGAGCGAGAGCGCGAGTGTCATGGCCTGGGTCAGGATCGACAGGTAAACGCCCGTCACGCGGGAACGGAATGCCAGCCAGCCAAAGACCAGCGCCAGCAGTCCCGGCACGAGGATGATCATCAGCAGTTGCAGCGGTAGAGAATGTGCAAATGCCCAGATCGGTGGGAACTCTGACGCGCCGACGACGCCGAAGATCTGCGTTGCAATGGCGTCGGAGATTTCGGTGGGGGTTGGGGGGATAATCTGGTTCGCGAGGCTGTCGGTGACGATGTTTTCCGTGCGCGCATACATCAGCCACATGCCGATAGCGTATCCGCCGATCCCGAAAAACGCGAAGTGGCCGAGCGAGAGGATCCCGCAATAGCCCCAGACCACGTCCATGGCGATGGCCACGAGGCAAAGGCAAAGCGTCTTGCCGAGGGTCTTGACGAAAGAGGTCGAGATCACGCCCGTGCCGCTGCCTTCGGCGAGGACGGTCACCACTACGGTGAACACGCCAAGCAGAGCGATGAACCAAAGAACCGAAGGGTTCTGGGCGAAGAAGCTGCGGTTCATGAGCGGTCTCCTTCGGTCAGATCGCATTTTGCCGGCGCAAACCGCTCGGGCTTTGCGGTCGCGCGGCTGTTGGTCATGTCGCGGGACCCGGCAGGGTGCGCCTGAAGGGAGTATTTTTGAAACAGAGAAGCCAAAGGAAGGGTCTTTGAGGCGCTCGGCAACGGGGCATAGAGGTTGGCAAACAGGCTGCGCATGGTGTCAGTCTCCTGCTGCGCGGCCCTTGAGGGCGACGATGCCTTTGGGCCGGAACTGGATGAATAGGATGATGAAGAGGATCATGTAGGTCTGGGCGGCGAGAGTGTTGGAGGGGTTCAGCCACTCGATCCCTTTCTGGAAGATGCCGATCATGCCAGCGCCGGCGAGGGTGCCCCAGACATTGCCAACGCCGCCCACAACCACGGTCATGAAGCTTTGGACAATGTAGTCTGCACCCATTTCAGAGGTGACCTTGGCGTAGAGGCCAATAGCCACACCGGCGATTCCGGCGATGCCGGAGCCGAGGCCGAAGGTCATCATCTTGATGCGGTCCGGGTTGATCCCCATCGACGCCGCCATGCGCGGGTTTTGCGTCACGGCGCGGACTTCGAGGCCGAGGCGCGTGCGTTTTAGGATGAACAGCAAGAGGCCAAGGAACAGCAGCGCGAGGACAAAAATGGCGATCCGGATATAGGAGATCGCGATGACGTCATTGATCTGCCAGGCGCCGTCGAGCCAGCCGGGAGAGGTCAGCGGACGGGCTTGCGTGCCAAAGATGTTCTTGGCCAATTGCTGGAGCGCGATGGACACGCCGAAGGTCGCCAACAGTGTTTCCAGTGGGCGGGTGTAGAGCCAGCGGATCACCAGTCGTTCCATCGCCACACCGGCGCCAAAGGTGATGATGAACGCCAGGGGCAGCGCCACGATCAGGGACAGCGTGTAGTTCGGGATGATGAGCTGCACGACGTAGCCGGTGTAGGCGCCCATCATGATGAATTCGCCATGGGCCATGTTGATGACCCCCATCACGCCGAACGTGATGGCCAGGCCGATGGCCGCGAGAAAGTAGATCGAGGCAAGGGAGACCGCATCCAGCGCGAGGTCCGCGGCCTGTGAGGCGCCCACCCGGGTTTCGACCAGCGCCTGGGCGGCGGCGGCGGCGTCGGTCACCGCCGGGTCTTTTTCGTCGTAGGCCTCGTAGATGATCCAGCCTGCCAATGTCTGCGTGATGCTTTCGTCGGTGGCGCGGGCGGGCACTGTCCCCTCCGAGGCGAGCGCATCATAGGCCTTGAGCCGGTTTTCCTGATTGTCGAGGCTCGCCAGGGCAAAACCTCCGACCTTGCCCCCGTCCACATGCGCCTCAAGCGCTGCGCGCACCGCGCTCGAGGAGAGGATTGGCGCAACGTCTGCTTCTTCGTCGACAAGCGCATAAGCCGCAGTGAGTGTCAGGTCGGTGCCAGGTTCACGGATCCGTGCGAGGTTGTCTCCCTCCGGCACGCTTTGCGCGACCTTGGTCGTGGTGGCGAGGATCTGCGAC